>NZ_JBMCZA010000193.1:105041-107434 GCF_048654705.1 Nocardioides sp. CPCC 206348 | reverse complement strand
CCCGGCGTGGTCGGGGAAGAGCGACGCGATGTGACCGTCCGGTCCGACGCCCAGCATGAGGACGTCGAAGTCGCCGTGGCCCTCCGCCCGCACCGTCTCGCTGTACGACGTCGCGGCAGCCTCGGCGCTCTCGGACTCGTCCGACGCGGGCATCTCGTGCACGCGCATGGCCCGGACCTCGTCGAGGAACGCCGCGCGGGCCTGACCGGCGTTGCGTTCGGGGGAGTCCGCCGGCACGAAGCGCTCGTCGCCGAACCAGAACTGCACGGCTCCCCAGTCGACCCCGGAGGCCGGTGCCAGGCGGGCCACCTCGCGGTGGATCGCGTCGGCGATCGTGCCGCCGGTCAGCCCGATGTCCGGCACGTGGCCGGCAGCCTGGGCGTCGGCGATGCGGTTCAGCAGCTCGCCTGCGACGGCGGTGGCCAGCACCGCGGCGTCGGCGTGGACCTCGATGAGCGGGCTCGGTCGGTCTGATGCATCAGTCATCGCGCGCGGTGCTCCCGGTAGTAGTGGATCAGGGCCCGCGTTGACGGGTCCTGCTCGGCAAGGACGGTCTCGTCACCCGCGAGCGCGGGAGCGATCTGCAACGCCAGTTGCTTGCCGAGCTCGACGCCCCACTGGTCGAAGCTGTCGATGCCCCACACCACGCCCTGGACGAACGTGATGTGTTCGTAGAGCGCGATCAGCTGACCGAGCACCGACGGGGTCAGCGCAGGCGCCATGATCGACGTGGTGGGCCGGTTGCCGGGGAACACACGGGCCGGGACGATGGATTCGGCGGTGCCCTCGGCGCGGACCTCCTCGGCCGTCTTGCCGAACGCCAGGGCCTTGGTCTGGGCGAAGAAGTTCGCGAGCAGCAGCTCGTGCACGTCCGTGGCGCCGTCCACCAGCGGTGAGGTGGGGGTGGCGAAGGCGATGAAGTCGGCCGGGATCAGTCGGGTGCCCTGATGGATCAGCTGGTAGAACGCGTGCTGGCCGTTGGTGCCGGGCTCGCCCCAGAACACCTCGCCGGTCTCCGTGGTGACGGGAGTCCCGTCCCAGCGCACGCTCTTGCCGTTGGACTCCATCGTCAGCTGCTGGAGATACGCAGCAAAGCGGTGCAGGGACTGCGCATAAGGGAGCACGGCGTGGGTCTGGGCTCCGAGGAAGTTGACGTACCAGACGTTCAGCAACCCCATCAGGACAGGCACGTTCGCGTCGAGCGGCGCGTTCTGGAAGTGCTCGTCGACGGCATGGAAACCGGCAAGGAACTCCTCGAACCGCTTCGGTCCGATCGCGATCACCAGGGAGGTGCCGATGGCAGAGTCGACGGAGTAACGGCCGCCGACCCAGTCCCAGAAGCCGAAGGCGTTGGTCGGGTCGATCCCGAAGGCAGCAACCTTCTCGAGCGCGGTGGACACGGCGACGAAGTGGCGGGCGATCGCTGCCTTTGCCTCGGGTGCCTCGGCGTCAGCCGTCTCGATGACACCGGCCGCAAGCAGGCCCTCCAGCAACCAGCTGCGGCACAGGCGCGCGTTGGTCAGTGTCTCGAGGGTGCCGAAGGTCTTGCTCGACACGACGAACAACGTCGTCGCGGGATCGAGGCCGGCGAGCGTCTCGGCCGCATCGGTCGGGTCGATGTTGCTGATGAAGCGGCACTCGAGGCCAGGCTGGACGTACGGCTTGAGCGCTTCGTAGGCCATCACCGGTCCGAGGTCGGACCCGCCGATGCCGATGTTGACGACGGTCGTGATGGCTGCACCGGTGACTCCGCGCCAGGTGCCGGAACGGACGTCGTTGGCGAAGGCGTAGACACGTCCGAGGACCTCGTGGACGTCGTCGACGACGTCGTGACCACCGATCTCCAGGTCGGCGTCGACGGGTTGCCGCAAGGCAGTGTGCAGGACGGCCCGGTCCTCGGAGACGTTGATGTGGTCTCCACGGAACATGGCGTCGCGCCGCCCCGAGAGGCCCACCTCGTCGGCCAGCGCCAGCAAGGCCGCCAGGATGTCGTCGTCAACCAGGTTCTTGGAGAGATCGACCAGCAGGTCTCCCGCGGGATGGGTGAGGCCTGCAGCGCGCCCGGGATCCGCGAACAGCTCACGGAGCGGGGTCTGCCACGACCCGTCGTCACCGCGGTGGGTGTCGGCGAGCTTCTGCAGTCGTGCCCACGCGGAGGTCGTCGTGGGGTCGACCGGAGCAGCGTTCTGCGGCTCACTCACCGGTCAGGCTCCCGCCTTGGCCATCTGCGCCTCGACGGTCTCGATCAGTTCGGTCCAGGACACCTTGAACTTGTCGACGCCCTCGGTCTCGAGCACCGTGAAGACGTCGTCGAGGTCGATGCCGACGGCGACGAGCCGGTCGAAGACGGACTGGGCCTCCGCGGCCTTGCCGGTCACGGCGTCGCCCCCGTT
>NZ_JBMCZA010000193.1:91066-105004 GCF_048654705.1 Nocardioides sp. CPCC 206348 | reverse complement strand
CGTCTTCTCCGGCATCGTGTTCACGGTGTTCGCGACGACGAGGTCGGTGACGTAGAGCGTGTCGGAGTAGTTCGGGTTCTTCACGCCGGTGGAGGCCCACAGCGGCCGCTGCGCGTTGGCCCCGGCGGCGGCGAGCGCCTGCCAGCGATCGGATGCCAGGACCCCCTCGTAGGCGGCATAGGCCAGACGGGCGTTCGCGACGGCGGCCTTGCCGCGCAGCGCGAGGGCGTCGTCGGTCCCGATCTTGTCGAGGCGCGCATCGATCTCGCTGTCGACGCGGGAGACGAAGAACGACGCCACCGACCTGATGGTCGACAGGTCGATGCCCGCGGCCTGCGCCTGCTCGAGTCCAGCGAGGTAGGCATCCATCACGGCCTGGTAGCGCTCGGTCGAGAAGATCAAGGTGACGTTCACGCTGATGCCGGCGGCGGTGACCTCGGTGATCGCGGGCAGGCCCTCGACCGTTGCGGGGATCTTGATCAGGGCGTTGGGGCGATCCACCGCGGCCCACAGGGCCTTCGCCGAGGCGACCGTCGCTGCCGTGTCGTTGGCAAGGGTCGGCTCGACCTCGATCGACACGCGGCCGTCGTCCGCCGTCGCGGCAGCAACGGGGGCGAGCACGTCGCACGCGTTGCGCACGTCGTCGGTGGTCAGCGCGAAGATGACGGCGTCGGCCGTGGCACCTTCGGCGACGAGCGTGCGGACCTGGTCGTCGTACCGCTCACCGTTGGCGATGGCACCGGCGAAGATCGTGGGGTTGGTGGTCACGCCGACGACCGACTTCTCGGCGACGAGGGCCGCCAGGTTGCCGGTCTCGATCCGCTCGCGGGACAGGTCGTCCAGCCAGATGGACACCCCCGCGTCAGCGAGGGCCTTCAGTCGTTCACTCATGAATCCTCCTCGAGAGGTACTGGGATGTGCTGGTGTACGACGAACGGTGCGTCAGGCTCCGGCCGCGGCAATGCTGTCCCTGGCGGCCGCGACGACCGCTTCAGGGGTGAAGCCGAACTCGCGGAACAGGGTGCCCGCGTCGGCGCTCGCACCGTAGTGGTCGATGCTGACGATCCGGCCGGCATCGCCGACGTACTCGCGCCAGCCCTGCTTCACGCCGGCCTCGACCGAGACGCGGGCCTTGACCGTCGGCGGGATCACCGAGTCGCGGTACGCCTGGGTCTGCGCCTCGAACCACTCAAGGCAGGGGAGTGACACGACCCGGGCGTTGATCCCGTCGGCCGCGAGCTGCTCACGCGCGGTGACCGCGAGCTGTACCTCCGACCCGGTCGCCAGCAGGACGACATCGGGTTCACCGCCGTCCGCGTCGATGAGGACGTAGCCACCCTTGGCGACACCCTCGGTCGAAGCGAAGCCGCCCTCCCCACGGGGAAAGGTCGGGACGTTCTGCCGGCTCAGGATCAGGCCGGCCGGGCGGTCGGTGTTGCGCAGCACCTGCAGCCAGGCCGCTGCGGTCTCGTTGGCGTCGGCCGGGCGGACGATGTCGATGCCCGGCATCGCGCGCAACGAGGCGACGTGCTCGATGGGCTGGTGGGTCGGGCCGTCCTCGCCGAGACCGATCGAGTCGTGGGTCCAGACGTAGATGACCGGCGCGTGCATGAGCGCCGCGACCCGGACCGAGCCACGCATGTAGTCGGAGAAGGTGAGGAAGGTGCCACCGAACACCCGCGTGCCGCCGTGGACGGCGATCCCGTTCATGATCGCGCCCATGCCGTGCTCACGGATGCCGAAGTGCAGGACGCGTCCCTGGTAGGGGTCGCCCTGCCACTCCTCGACCGAACGGTCGAGGGGGAGGAAGGACGGCGCGTCCTTGATCGTGGTGTTGTTGGAGCCGGCGAGGTCGGCGGAACCGCCCCAGAGCTCGGGCATGATCGGGGCAATCGCGTTGATGACCTTGCCCGACGCCGCACGAGTGGCAACACCCTTGGGGTCGGCCTCGAACGTCGGGAGGACGGCCTCGATGCCATCCGGGAGAGCGCGCCCCTTCATGCGGTGCAGCAGGGCAGCACCCTCGGGGTTCGCGGCGACCCAGGCGGCGTACTGCTCGTCCCAGTCGGCGGCCCACTGCTTGCCGCGGGCGACCAGGGAACGGGTGTGCTCCAGGACGTCCGCGGGCACCTCGAAGTCGGCGTTCGGGTCGAAGCCGAGCACGTTCTTCGTGGCGGCGACCTCGGCCGCGCCGAGTGCGGATCCGTGCGCGGCCTCGGTGTTCTGGGCGCTGGGGGCAGGCCAGGCGATCACCGTCTTGAGGACGATGATCGACGGCTTGTCGGTGACCGCGTCGGCGGCCTTGATGGCTTCGTACAACGCCGGGACGTCCTCGGCGTAGTGCGCGAGGTCGGAGTGGTCGTTGCCCGTCCAGTCGACCGTCTGCACGTGCCAGCCGTAGGCCTCGTAGCGCTGGGCGACGTCCTCGTTGAAGGCGATGTGGGTGTCGCCCTCGATCGAGATCCGGTTGGCGTCGTAGATCACCGTCAGGTTGCCGAGCTCCTGCGTGCCGGCGATCGAGGACGCCTCGCTGCTGACGCCCTCCTCCAGGTCACCGTCGGAGGCGATGACGTAGACGTGGTGGTCGAAGATCGAGGGACCGTCGCCGGCCTCCGGGTCGAGCAGGCCGCGTTCGCGGCGCGCCGCCATGGCCATCCCGACCGCGTTGGCCAGGCCCTGGCCGAGCGGGCCCGTCGTGACCTCGACGCCAGCCGTGTGGCCGAACTCGGGGTGGCCCGGGGTCTTGCTGCCCCACGTGCGCAGCGCCTTCAGGTCATCGAGCTCGAGGCCGAAGCCGCCGAGGTACAGCTGGGTGTAGAGCGTGATCGACGAGTGACCGCAGGACAGGACGAACCGGTCGCGGGCGGCCCAGTCGGGGTCGGCCGGGTCATGCCGCATGACCTTCTGGAACAGCAGGTACGCCGCAGGCGCCAGACTCATGGCGGTGCCCGGGTGGCCGTTGCCGACCTTCTGGACAGAGTCCATTGCCAGCACTCGTGCCGTGTCGACGGCCTTGCGGTCGAGATCGGTCCACACCAACTCCGGGATCATGTGTCCGAGCCTACCCAGCCCGAGTCGGCCGCCGACACTGGCTCGGTGCCAGCACATCGGCTCGCTCGGGCTACACTCAGACCGCTTTCGATCCCCTGCCCGCGAGGATTTCCGTGACCTACGTCGACCCGACCAGCCCCGAGCTGCTCGCTGACGACGGACGGCCCGTGGCAGGTGAGGCGAAGGCCACGGCGCGTGATGTGTTGATGGCGTACGTCGGCCTCACCAAGCCGCGCGTGATCGAGCTGTTGCTCCTGACGACCGTGCCGATGATGTTCTTCGCCGCCGGTGGCGTGCCGCCGCTCGGCCTCGTCGTCGCCACCGTCATCGGTGGAACGCTGTCGGCCGGGTCCGCATCGGTCTTCAATTGTGTCTACGACCGCGACATCGACGAGCAGATGCGGCGCACGCGCCGCCGGGCACTCCCGCGCCACATCGTGACGCCGCGCGCTGCGCTGGTGTTCGGGCTGGTGCTCGGGGTGCTGTCGACCGTCGTACTGGCCTGGCAGGTGAACACGCTCTCGGCCGTGCTGTCGGTCAGCGCCATCGCCTTCTACGTGTTCATCTACACGATGCTGCTGAAGCGCCGTACGGCCCAGAACATCGTCTGGGGCGGCATCGCCGGTTGCTTCCCGACCCTGATCGGCTGGACCGCGGTCACGAACGAGCTGTCGTGGGTCCCGATCGTGCTGTTCGCGGTCGTCTTCTTCTGGACGCCGCCGCACACGTGGGCCCTCGCGCTGCGCTATCGCGAGGACTACGCCCAGGTCGACGTCCCGATGCTCCCGGTCGTGAAGCCCGCGCGCAGCGTCGCCTTCCAGATCGTCATCTACAGCTGGGTCATGGTCGCCACGTCCCTGCTGCTGTGGCCGGTCGCCTCGACGGGGATCTTCTACCCGGTCGTCGCTGCCGTGCTCGGTGCGGTGTTCCTGACCCAGGCGCACGCGCTGCACCGCCGGTCACGGACGTCGGACGAGCTGAGCATCCTGCAGCCGATGCACCTGTTCCACTCCTCGAACCTGTATCTCTCACTGCTCTTCGTCGCAGTGGCCATCGACCCACTGTTGAAGTAGGTCAGCGACGGCGGGTCGCGAGAACGACCCAGGTCAGCGCGGCCGAGGTGAGCCCGGCGCCGAGCATGTGGAACGCGACGAGGACCTCGGGCAGGTCCGTGAAGTACTGCCAGAAGCCGATCGTGCCCTGCAGGAGCTCGACGCCGAGGAGCACGGCGACGGCGCGGAACAGGACCCGGTTGCTGGTGCGCTGGGCGGTCCACAGCAGGCCGACGGTGAGCGCCACCAGGACGTAGACGGCCCAGGCGTGGACGTGCGACATCACCTGCGGGTCGAGGCCGGTGCGCCGCGACTCGAGGTCGCCGGAGTGCGGCCCGGAGCCGGTGACGACGGTGCCGAGGTAGAGCACCACCCAGCCGACGACGAACAGGAACCAGGCCAGCCGGCCGGTGCCCTGCGAGACACCTTCGCGCGACGGTCCGCGGAGGTGGTCGAGCAGGACGACACAGACACCGACGATCGCCATCGAGACGAGCAGGTGCAGCCCGACGATCCACGGGTTCAGGTCGGTCAGGACCGTGATGCCGCCGAGGACGGCCTGAGCAGGGATGCCGAGGGCGATGATCGTCGCGAGCCGTACGGCGCGGGAGTGCTCGGAAGCCCGGTTCCGGGCGGCCAGCCAGCAGGCCACCGCGATGACGACCAGGACGTAGGTCAGCATCCGGTTGCCGAACTCGATCGCGCCGTGGACGCCGAGCGCACTGTGCGGGAGGTACGACTCGTCCGTGCACTTCGGCCACGTGGGGCAGCCGAGTCCGGAGCCGGTGAGCCGGACAGCGCCGCCCGTGATGGCGATCGCGATGTTGGCGATCAGGTTGGCCCAGGCCAGCGGGACCAGCCGATCACCGAGCGCCCGCTGGACGGTCTCCCAGCGCGACGCCACGCTCACTCCCACTGGAAGGTCCTCGCTGTCAGCGCGGAGCCGACGACGGCCCAGCCCACGAGGACGAGCAGGTCGCGGACCGCCACGGTCGCGTCGCACGCTGCGCGCGCGGCCTCACCGAGCGCGCCCGAGGGCAGCCAGCGGACGACGTCGCCGAGACCGCCGTACGCCTCGGCCGGGAGCACGACGGCGCCGCCGGCGAGCAGCAGCAGGTAGACGAGGTTCGCGGCAGCCAGCGTGGCCTCGGCGCGCAGGGATCCGGCCAGCAGCATGCCGAGCGACGCGAACGCCGCCGTACCGAACACCGCGGCGAGGACCAGGGCGAGGTAGCCGCCCACGCCCTCGGGGCCGGACCAGCCGAGGGCGAAGCCGACGCCACCGATGACCACGAACTGCAGGACCTCGACGAGCAGCAGGGCGACGACCTTGCCGCCCAGCAGTGTCGCGCGGGACAGGGGAGCGGTGCCGAGCCGCTTGAGGACGCCGTAGCGGCGTTCGAAGCCGGTCGCGATCGCGAGCGACGTGAACGCGGTGGACATCACGGCGACGGCGAGCACTCCGGGAGTGAGGACGTCGATCGGCCGGCCGTCGAGGTTGACGCCCACCCGGTCGGCGCCACGGACCGATGCGACCAGCACGATGACCGGAATCACGACGGCCAACAGGAGCTGCTCGCCGTTGCGCAGCATCAACCGGGCTTCCATTCCGGCCTGCGTGACGAGCTGGCGCAGCACGGGAGCGGCGCCCGGCGCAGGAGCGAAGGTGCCGCTCGGGGTGCTCATCGGGGTGCTCATGCGAAGTCTTCCCGTCCGGTGAGCTCGAGGAAGACGTCCTCGAGGTTGCGCTGGCCGAGGGACAGCGACTCGGGCAGCACGTCGTGGTCGGTGCACCAGGCGGCGACCTTGCCGAGCGTGGAGCCGTCGGCAGGTCCGGACACCTGGAGACTGAGCGGGTCGAGGACCGTGAGCTCGGTGCCGTCTCCGAGCGCCCTGGCCAGGTCTTCCGGCGAACCGGGCGGGAACGGCTGCGTCACGACGAGCCGGATCGTGGCCACCGTGCCGCCACGGGTGAGCTCGAGGGGCGACCCACTGGCCACCAGCTTGCCGTGGTCGAGGATGTGGACCTTGTCGGCCAGCCGCTCGGCCTCTTCGAGGTAGTGGGTCGTCAGCACGACCGTCACGCCGTCGCCGCGGAGCTCCTCGAGGAGGTCCCAGACGGCCCGGCGGATCTGCGGGTCCAGCCCTGCCGTCGGTTCGTCGACGAAGACGAGTTCGGGGCGGCCGACGAGTGCCAGGGCCAGGCCGAGCCGCTGCTGCTGCCCGCCCGAGAGCCGGCGGTACGGCGTGCGGCCGCACTCGTGCAGTGCGAGCCGGTCCATCAGCAGGCCGGTGTCGAGCGGGTTCGCGTGCAACCGGGCGAAGTGGCGCAACATCTCGTCGGCGCGGGCGCCGCTCCACGCGCCGCCGGACTGCAACATCACGCCGATCCGGGGGAGCAGCTCGCGCCGCTCGCGCACCGGGTCGAGGCCGAGCACGCGGACGGTGCCCGACTGCGCGCGCCGGTAGCCCTCGCAGGTCTCGAGAGTCGTCGTCTTCCCGGCGCCGTTGGGGCCGAGGACGGCGGTGATGGTGTGGGCCTCGACCTCGAAGGAGAGGCCGTCGACAGCCGTGCGGTCGCCGTACCTCATCACCAGGCCATCGACGAGGACAGCAGGACCAGCGGGCACCCGGGGAGTCTAGAGCGCGGCCTCCGGGCCTACGCTGGCGGCCGTGACTGTCTGGTTCTACGGCGTCGTTCTCGCCCTTGCGGGTGCGGCTGCCGTGCTGCTCGTGGTGGACCTGGTGCGCGACCGCGCGGCCCAGGACTCCCACTACATCGCGCTGGCCGTGCTCGAGGTGGCGCTGCTGGCGCAGCTGGTCGGGGGAGCGGTGGCGCTGGCCCGCACCGAGCGCGACGTCGAGGGCGCGGTCTTCGTCAGCTACCTGGTCACCGTCTTCCTCGTCCCGGTCGTGGGTGCGTTCTTCTCGCTCGCCGAGCGGTCGCGGGTCGGGACCACCATCCTGCTGCTCGCGGTGGCGACCGTTGCCGGTCTCGAGCTCCGGCTGTGGGACGTCTGGGGAGGTCGGCATGCCTGAGCTGCAGCATCCGCTGTCGGAGGGCTGGGGCCGGGCACTCGTCTTCGTCTACGGCCTGTTCGCCGTCGCGGCGACCGGCCGCTCGGCCGTCCAGCTGGGCGTGGACCCGGACCGGGCGCCGCTGGCGTACTCCCTCTCGCTGCTCGCCGCGGTGATCTACCTCGTCGCCACGACCTGCCTGCTCTTCGGGGGCACCACCGGCTGGCGGGTGGCCGGTATCGCGGTCGCGATCGAGCTCCTCGGGGTGCTGTCCGTCGGGGCCATGAGCTACCTCGCGACGGATCTCTTCCCCGACAAGACCGTGTGGTCCCACTTCGGCCAGGGGTACGGATTCCTGCCGCTGGTGCTGCCGTTCGCGGGCCTGGCGTGGCTGCGGCACACCCGCCCGCGGTAGGCCCGGAGGGACCCGAATGTGACGCACGTCGCTAAGGGCTGCCTCAGTAAGCCTGACCTTGCTTGAATAGCCTCAGGCATTATCGGCACACTGTTGTTGTGGAATTGCCGACCGAGTGTGACCAGCCGACGCGCCAGCGCGTGGCTCAGTCGATCCTGGTCAACGGCGCATCCACTGCTGCGGCCCTGGCGGAGCGGCTCGACCTGACCCCCGCGGCGGTCCGTCGGCACCTCGACCAGATGGTCGCCGACGGTTCCCTGGTCGCTCGCGACCCGCGGCCCGTGGGTTCGCGCGGACGCGGTCGCCCGGCCAAGGTGTTCGTGCTGACCGAGCGTGGACGCGACGCCTTCGACCAGCAGTACGACGACCTGGCCACCGAGGCACTGCGCTTCCTCGCCGAGACGGGAGGCGACGCCGCCGTACGCGCCTTCGCGGACCGTCGGGCATCCTTCATCGAGAAGCGCTTCCCCGAGGTCCAGGCGGCCAACCCGGACGCGTCCCCGGCGCAGGTGCTCGCCACGATCTTCACCGCCGAGGGCTATGCCGCAGCGGTGCACGACATCCCCGTGGGTGCGGAGCTGTGCCAGCAGCACTGCCCCGTCTCCCACGTGGCCCATGAATTCCCGCAGTTGTGCGAAGCCGAGACCGAGGCGATCAGCCGCGTCCTCGGCACGCACGTCCAGCGTCTGGCCACCATCGCCCACGGCGACGGGGTGTGCACCACGTGCATCCCGACCGTCCACAGCATCCAGAAGAAGGAGCAGGTCACGTCATGACCTCGATCGAAGAACTGAACCCCGAGCTCAAGGGCATCGGACGCTACGAGTTCGGCTGGTCCGACAAGAACGACGTCGGTGCCGATGCGAAGCGTGGCCTCTCCGAGGAGGTCGTCCGCAACATCTCGGCGCTCAAGAACGAGCCCGACTGGATGCTCGACATGCGCCTCAAGGGCCTCAAGCTCTTCCACCGCAAGCCCATGCCCACGTGGGGTTCGGACCTGTCGACGATCGACTTCGACAACATCAAGTACTTCGTCCGGTCGAGCGAGAAGCAGGCTGCGACCTGGGACGATCTCCCCGAGGACATCAAGAACACCTACGACAAGCTCGGCATCCCCGAGGCGGAGAAGCAGCGTCTCGTCTCCGGTGTCGCCGCGCAGTACGAGTCCGAGGTCGTCTACCACTCGATCCGCGAGGACCTCGAGGCCCAGGGCGTGCTCTTCCTCGACACCGACACCGCGCTGCGCGAGCAGCCGGAGCTGTTCAAGGAGTACTTCGGCACGATCATCCCGATCGGCGACAACAAGTTCTCCGCGCTGAACTCCGCCGTGTGGTCGGGCGGCTCGTTCATCTACGTGCCCAAGGGCGTCCACGTGGACATCCCGCTGCAGGCCTACTTCCGCATCAACACCGAGAACATGGGCCAGTTCGAGCGGACCCTGATCATCGTCGACGAGGGCGCCTACGTGCACTACGTCGAGGGCTGCACGGCGCCGATCTACTCGTCGGACTCGCTGCACTCCGCGGTCGTCGAGATCATCGTCAAGAAGGGTGGTCGTTGCCGCTACACGACCATCCAGAACTGGTCGAACAACGTCTACAACCTCGTGACGAAGCGCGCTGTCTGCGAAGCCGGCGCGACCATGGAGTGGGTCGACGGCAACATCGGCTCCAAGGTGACGATGAAGTACCCCGCCGTCTACCTCATGGGCGAGCACGCCAAGGGCGAGACCCTGTCGATCGCCTTCGCGGGCGAGGGCCAGCACCAGGACGCCGGCGCCAAGATGGTGCACGCTGCGCCGAACACCTCGAGCTCGATCCTGAGCAAGTCGGTGGCGCGCGGCGGCGGCCGGACGTCGTACCGCGGCCTCATCCAGGTCAACGAGGGTGCGCACGGCTCGAAGTCCAACGTGCTCTGTGACGCGCTGCTGGTCGACCAGATCAGCCGCTCGGACACCTACCCGTACGTCGACATCCGTGAGGACGACGTCTCCATGGGCCACGAGGCGAGCGTCTCGAAGGTCTCCGACGACCAGCTGTTCTACCTGATGTCGCGTGGCATGGGTCAGGACGAGGCCATGGCGATGATCGTGCGCGGGTTCATCGAGCCGATCGCCAAGGAGCTCCCCATGGAGTACGCCCTCGAACTCAACCGGCTCATCGAGCTGCAGATGGAAGGAGCCGTCGGCTGATGTCGGCTGCTGTAGTGAGCGACGCCCTCGAGCAGGAGCACGTCGAGTCCCACCTCCACCCGGAGCCCACCTTCGACCTCGAGGCGCACCCGCTGCCCACCGGTCGCGAGGAGGTCTGGCGGTTCACCCCGCTCAAGCGCCTGCGTGGCCTGCTGGAGGACGTCCCGTCGGTCGAGACCCTGGAGTGGAAGGAGTCCCTTCCCGCCGGTGTCACGCTGACCCGTTTCACCACCGAGGACGCGATCGCCCTCGGCGGTACGGCGCCGTTCGACCGCCTCGGTGCGCTCGCGGCCAAGAACGCCGGTGGTGCCCTGGTGCTCGACATCCCGTCGAACACCGAGGTCGAGGAGCCGGTGCGGCTGATCCTGCACGGCACCGCGCTCGACGCCCTCGTCTGGGGCCACCTCGTCATCCGGATCGGCACGCACGCCAAGGCGACGGTCGTCGTCGAGCACTCGGGCAGCACGACGTACAACGCCTTCACGACGGTGCTCGTCGGTGACGGCGCGCACCTCGACCTGGTCCACGTCAACGACTGGGCCGACGACGCCGTGCACGCCGAGCAGATCAACGCCCGGGTGGGCCGCGACGCGACCCTGCGCCAGTTTGAGTTCACCCTCGGTGGCGACCTGGTGCGCACCAGCACCAACGTCGACTACGCCGGCCCGGGTGGAACGGCCGAGCTCTTCGGCCTGTACTTCGCCGACGCGGGGCAGCACTTCGAGCACCGTCTCTTCGTCGACCACACCGCTCCGAAGACCGTGTCCAACGTGGTCTACAAGGGCGCACTGCAGGGCGACAAGGCGCACACCGTGTGGGTCGGCAACGTCCTGATCCGCAAGGTCGCCGAAGGCATCGAGACGTACGAGGAGAACCGGAACCTCATCCTCACCGAGGGCTGCCACGCCGACTCGATCCCGAACCTGGAGATCGAGACGGGCGAGATCGCCGGTGCCGGCCACGCCTCGGCAGTCGGTCGCTTCGATGACGAGCAGCTGTTCTACCTGCGCTCGCGCGGCATCGAGGAGAAGGAAGCCCGCAAGCTCGTCGTGCGCGGCTTCTTCGACGACCTGATCCGCAAGGTCACCATTCCCGAGCTCGCCGCGAAGTTGAGCGGCCAGGTCGAGGAGGAGCTCCAGCGCCACGTCCTCGCGGACCTGGCATGACGTTCGAACGCGCGTGTGCGCTCGCCGACGTCCAGACCGACGAGGCCCTGGCCGTGACGATCGACCGGTACGACGTGGCGATCGCGCGTAACGGCGACGAGGTCTTCGCCCTGCAGGACCTCTGCTCGCATGCAGCGGTCCAGCTGAGCGAGGGCGAGGTCGACAACGGCACCGTCGAGTGCTGGCTGCACGGGTCGTGCTTCGACCTGCGCACCGGCAAGCCCACGAACTTTCCGGCCACCGAGCCGGTAGCCACCTTCCCAGTAGAAATCCGCGACGGCGACGTGTACGTCGACGTGGAGTCCACCCTGAACGGAGTCACCCCCACATGAGCACTCTCGAGATCAAGGACCTGCAGGTCCAGGTCAACACCGAAGACGGTCCGATTGAGATCCTCAAGGGCGTCACGCTGACCATCAACTCCGGCGAGACGCACGCCATCATGGGCCCGAACGGCTCCGGCAAGTCGACGCTGGCCTACTCCATCGCCGGTCACCCGCGCTACGAGGTCACCGGTGGCACGGTCACCCTCGACGGCGAGGACGTGCTGAGCATGTCCGTCGACGAGCGCGCCCGCGCCGGCCTGTTCCTCGCGATGCAGTACCCCGTCGAGGTCCCCGGCGTCTCGGTCTCCAACTTCCTGCGGACCGCCAAGACCGCGATCGACGGCGAGGCCCCCAAGCTCCGCACGTGGGTCAAGGACGTCAACGGCGCGCTCGAGAAGATGAACCTCGACACGACCTTCTCGCAGCGCTCGGTCAACGAGGGCTTCTCCGGTGGCGAGAAGAAGCGCCACGAGATCGCCCAGCTCGACCTGCTCGACCCCAAGGTCGCGATCCTCGACGAGACCGACTCGGGTCTCGACATCGACGCGCTCAAGGTCGTCTCGGACGGCGTCAACCGGTTCCGTGAGCGCGACAACAAGGGTGTCCTGCTGATCACGCACTACACGCGGATCCTGCGCTACATCAAGCCTGACCACGTCCACGTGTTCGTTGCCGGCCGCGTCGCCGAGTCCGGTGGCCCGGAGCTCGCCGAAGAGCTTGAGGCCAACGGCTATGACCGCTTCCTCAAGGCAGCTGCGGAGTCTGGGGTCTGATCATGGCTCCCCTCACTGGTCTGCTCCCCGAGCTGGAAGTCATCCGCAAGGACTTCCCCATCCTGGAGCGCACGCTCGCGGGCGGGCTGCCGCTGGTCTACCTCGACAGCGCGAACACCTCGCAGAAGCCGCAGGTCGTCATCGACACGATGGTCGACCACCTGGAGCGGCACAACGCGAACATCGCACGTGCCATGCACCAGCTCGGTGCGGAGTCGACGGAGGCCTACGAAGCGGCGCGCGACAAGGTCGCCCAGTTCCTCAACGCCCCGTCGCGCAACGAGATCATCTTCACCAAGAACGCCACCGAGGCGCTCAACCTGCTGGCGCGCACCATCACGCTCGCGCCCGGCGACAACGTCGTGATCACGGAGATGGAGCACCACTCCAACATCGTGTCGTGGCAGCTCGCCTGCGAGCGCTCCGGTGCGGAGCTGCGCTGGTTCGGCCTGACCGACGATGGGCAGCTCGACTTCAGCAACGCCGACCAGCTGGTGGACGAGAACACCAAAGTCGTCGCGTTCACCTGGGTCTCCAACATGCTCGGCACCATCAACCCGGTCGCCGACCTGGCGGCCCGGGCCAGGGCAGTCGGTGCGGTGTCGGTCATCGACGCCTCGCAGGCTGCGCCGCAGCTGCACGTGGACGTCCAGGCCGTCGGTTGCGACTTCCTCGTGTTCACCGGCCACAAGGTCTGTGGACCGACGGGCATCGGCGTGCTCTGGGGTCGTGAGGACCTGCTCAACGAGCTGCCCCCGTTCCACGGCGGCGGCGAGATGATCGAGACCGTGACGATGGCGCGTTCGACGTACGCCAAGGCGCCGCACCGCTTCGAGGCCGGCACCCCGCCGATCGTCGAGGCCATCGGTCTCGGCGCTGCGGTCGAGTACCTCGGCCACATCGGGATGGATGCCATCCATGCCCACGAGCAGGCAATCACCGGCTACGCCCTCGAGGGTCTGCAGACGGTCAAGGGGCTCACCGTGCTCGGGCCGCTCGATGCGGCCTCCCGCGGCGGCGCGATCTCCTTCGAGCTCGACGGCGTGCACCCGCACGACATCGCGCAGGTGCTCGACAGCCGCGGCATCGCCGTACGCGCGGGCCACCACTGCGCGAAGCCGGCCCACGCGCGGTTCGGTGTCCAGAGCTCGACCCGGATGTCGTCGTACCTCTACACGGAGCCGCGGGAGATCGACGCGCTCGTCGAGGCGCTGGAATACACCCGCCGCTACTTCAAGTTGGACTGACCTGATGACTGCACAGGATCTGGACGCGCTCTACCAGGAGATCATCCTGGACCACTACAAGTTGCCACATGGCAAGGGACTGCGGGAGCCGCACGAGGCCGAGGTGCACCACGTCAACCCGACGTGCGGCGACGAGGTGACCCTGCGGGTGCACCTCGACGGCGGCGTCGTCAGTGACGTGTCGTACGACTCGGTCGGATGCTCGATCTCGCAGGCGTCGGCCTCGGTGCTCTACGACCTCGTGGTCGGCAAGAGCGTCGACGAGGCGATGGCGATCCACCAGGAGTTCCTGACCCTGATGCAGGGCAAGGGCACCGTGGTGCCCGACGAAGAGATTCTCGAGGACGGCATCGCATTCGCCGGGGTGGCGAAGTTCCCCGCCCGCGTGAAGTGCGCACTGCTGTCCTGGATGGCGTGGAAGGACGCGACGACACAGGTCGTCGCCTCAGCAGTTGACGCAGACGGAGGCAAGGCATGAGCGAGCACAACCATGACCACGACCACAGCCACGACGGGCATGGCCACGGCCACGGACACGGCGTCGACCACGGTGACCTCCCGGAGGTGCCCGAGGCGGGCGCCCACAAGATGGTCGGCTCGTCCGCGTCGTCGAACGTTGCGATCGCCGACGTCGAGGAAGCGATGAAGGATGTCGTGGACCCCGAGCTCGGCATCAACGTCGTCGACCTCGGCCTGGTC
>NZ_JBMCZA010000193.1:90707-91043 GCF_048654705.1 Nocardioides sp. CPCC 206348 | reverse complement strand
CCGCGAACCTCGTGCTCGACATGACGCTGACCTCCGCGGCCTGCCCGCTGACCGACGTGATCACCGACCAGACCAACTCGGCCCTCGAGGGCCTGGTCAATGACGTGGCGATCAACTGGGTCTGGATGCCGCCGTGGGGCCCCGACAAGATCACCCCCGACGGCCGCGAGCAGCTCCGGGCGCTGGGCTTCAACGTCTGATTACTTGGTGCCCCAGATTCGTTCCTGGAGCGCGGTGTCGCCGTAGCTGGTGAAGCTCACGACCTGGTCACCATTGAACGTGATCACGTCGGCCGCTTCGCCTGTCTCGCCGGCAGCGGTCGTGGTCGTGAGGACC
>NZ_JBMCZA010000193.1:81289-90664 GCF_048654705.1 Nocardioides sp. CPCC 206348 | reverse complement strand
GTGGTGAAGCCCTTCTCGAGCAACGCCATCCACAGCCCCATGACGGCTTCCTTGCCGACATAGGTCCCCGAGAGTGTGCTGTTCCCCGGAACGATCCATTCCACCTCGTCAGCGAGCGCGGCCTGAGCGGCCACCGCATCGCCGGCAGCGAAGGCCGCGTAGGCCGCCTTGGTGTTCGCAATGTTGTCTTCTGCTGACATCGTGCTCAATCCCATCCGGTCCCGGGCGGGGCCACGACGTCCACGGTGCCACCGTCGTGGCGCCGTGTATGTAATCGGATGTGCGCATGGTGGCCGCCGACGAAGGCAGTCAGACCACCCACGCGAAGCTGGTCACGAAGTCACCCTCGGGGCCGCTCCCGAACAGGTCGACGCGGTAGGTGCCCGAGGTCAGACCGCTGGCAACGGTGATCGTGAAGTCCTGCGCCGCCGTGCGGGTGACGGCGCCCTTGCCGACCAGCTCGCCGGGATCGTCGCCGGGCACGTCGCGCATGAAGGACGCCTCGAAGGTCCACCCGGGACGCCCGAACCAGAAGTCGACGGTGGCGACCGGGCCGACGGTCTCGAGACGCTCCAGTTCTGGAGTGACGCCGTCCGAGCACATCGATGACGCCACGCCGTCCGGGCCGGCGGGTCCGCTCCAGCAGTGGTGCAGGCGTCCAGCGTGACGTCGCCGCGCGGCAGCACGAGCACCAGGGGCGATGGGGTGTTGCTCCACTCGTAGGACCGGGTCCCCGTGGCCCGGGTCCCTCCGTCCGCTGCCGGAGCCTCCTGGACGGACGGCGTGTCGATCGCCCGCTTCTCGTGCTCCAGCGCGCACCCCGCGAGCATGGGTCCGCCCAGGAGGACGCCGGTCGCCATCGCCAGGGCCGAGCGACGGGAGTGAGTCGTCATGGTCCTACGACGGGGGAGCGTCCGATCCGGTTCCCGGTTGCGCGAAACGTTCGTCGGTGTAGCGCCGCAGGTTCGTCAGGAAGCGCCGGAAGGTCGCGTTCATGACCGGCTTGCCCAGCGGCATGCCGAGTCGCGACGGTCCGCGTACGTCGAGGGCCAGCGTCCAGGTGAGTCGGCATCCGTCGGCGGTGGGGACGACGTCGTACCGCTCGGCGAAGGCCTTGACGGTCCGTGTCGAGGACTCGTTGAACCGGAACGACATCATCGTGGGCGGCTCCCACGCGAGGAACTCCTCGTCCCCGATCAACCCACCCCTCATCGTGACCGTGCGCCGGGTCCCCACGCCGATCGGTTCCGGCGTCGTCCACACCACGCCGGTGATCACGCTGGCCCAGCGCGGCCAGGCGCCGGCATCGGCGAGTACCTCGAACAACTGGTCCGGCGTGATCGCGAGGTCGACGCTGTTCGCGTAGCGGTACCTGGCCGTGTCGACGAAGTCGATCCCGACCTGGGTGCTGGGGTACATCGAGGGCATGTGCCGAGACTAGAACACGTTCCTGTCTGGTGCCCAGACCCACCGGCTCAGAGCCTGTAGAGCGTCCACATCGTGTCCATCCGGCTCGACTGCAGCGGAGTGAACTCGTAGTAGCAGCTGTCGTAGCTGTAGTCCATGTAGTTGTGGATCGGGTCGTCGCCGGGAGCGGTGCAGGAGTTGCGTCCGGTCGGGCAGCCCGAGGACGGCGACGCCTGCGCCGCGGTGTCCGCGACCTCGTCGCCCGCGCCGGTGCAGCCGCCCTGGAAGGTGTGGTAGAGCCCGAGCCAGTGTCCGACCTCGTGCGTGGCCGTCTCGCCGAGGTTGTAGTTGGTCGCGCTGCCGCCGGGCAACGAGCTGTACTGGACCCGGATCCCGTCGATGTTCGGGTTGGCCGCGTAGTCCCACGGGAACGTGGCGATGCCGAGGTACTTGAAGTCGACCAGCCAGATGTTGAGCGCGTTCTTGCCGCCGTCGCGGGTCTGCGCGCGGTAGGTGGTGCTCTGCTTGTCGGTGTGCCAGCTGTTGTTGGCGATCCGCTCGGTGCCGGCCAGGCGGAACCGGATGCCGGTGTCTCCGGCGGTGCCGTTGACGTCGTGACCCGAGTAGGTCTGGTTCAGGACGGCGATCTGTTGCGCGATCTGTGTGTCGGTCACGTCGCCCGCGCCGTTGGTCGCGGTCATCACGTGCACGTAGACGGGGATGTCGCTCTTGACTCCTCCGGGACCGGTGCCGCCACCGCCGCCCGGCGGGGGCTTGCCCGTGGCGCCCTTGCGCTCGGCGAGCAGGCGGGCGTTCTTCGCCTCGATCGCGCGCTGCTCCGCCGCTGAGATGTCGCGGTGGTCGAGGGCGCGGCCGCCTGCGCCGCGCGCTGCGGTGCCGTGCTCCGGCTCGAGGCATCCGCTGTCGGACCCTCCAGCCGGGGCCGCGGTCGCGCCCGTGGGAACGGGCACGGCCGATCCGGTGAGCACGAGCGAGCTGGCGATGGCACCGGCGGCGACCGCCGTACGCAACATTCGGTTCATGGCATTCCTCCGGTGGGGTGAGAGGAGCCTAAGGCGCGAAGGCGCCGAGAGGTAGCGTCTTGCTCGTGTCCGTCGTCCTGATTCCAGTTGCCCGCTGGCCGCGCTGGGTCACGAACTTCGCGGCATCCCACGGCGACCCGGTGTTGAGCGTCGTAGGGGGTGTGCTCTTGGGCGTGGCTCCGGACGGTTCGCACTTCTCTGCATCGCTCCCGTTCTCGCAGCCGTACGACGGCCAGCCGGCCGCCGACGCGTTCGTCGCGGAGGTGCGTCCTCCCGAGCGCTGGGGCGTGCTGCTGGTCCGCAAGGGCGGGTTCGCCGTCGCCCGCCTCGATGGTGGAACGGTCACGGAGTCGAAGGTGGGGCAGCGGCACGTGCAGGGCCGCACCAAGGCCGGCGGCCAGTCCCAGCAGCGGTTCGCCCGCCGCCGGGACAACCAGGCGCGGGCTGCCTACGAAGCCGCCGCTGACCATGCGGCGCGGGTGCTGGCCGGGGTGGAGGTCGTCGCCGCAGGAGGTGACCGGTCCGCCGTCACCGAGGTGCTGACCGACTCTCGCCTCGACAAGGTGCAGGTCGTGGGCGCGTGGCATGCCGTTCCCGATCCCCGACGCGCGGTCCTCGAGAAGGTGGTGGCGGACGCGCAGTCCATCCAGGTGGACGTCGAGAACGCTTCCCGGGACTGACCCGGGGTCAGAGGGCGAGCGTCATGAAGACGCTGTGGGGGTCGAGGACGTAGTCCTCGAACGGGTCGCAGACCTGGAAGCCGCGGGTGGCGTACAACGCCCGCGCCGGAGCGAAGTAGTCCTCGGCGCCGGTCTCCAGGCTGATCCGCTGGTGTCCGCAGGAACGCGCGTGCGTCAGGACATGGTCGAGCAGCGCAGCAGCGACACCGCGCCGCCGGGCCGCCGTCGCCGTGCGCATCGACTTGAGCTCGACGTGCGTGGACGTGTGTTGCTTGAGCGCGGCGCAGCCGAGCAGCTCGTCCCGCTCGCGAACACTCCAGAACGTGATGTCGGGCGCGGCCAGCGTGTCCGGATCAAGGGCGTGCACGCTCTCGGGCGGCGACGTCGCGTACATGTCGGCGAGGTGTTCCTCGAGGAGCGCGAGGACGTCACCGCGCCGAGGGTCGTCGATCTGGATCTGCACCGGTGCAGTCTCCCGCACTCCTGCGTCCCACTGTGGGAGGCCCGGATCGGCTAGTTTCAGGCTCATGTGGCGGCCGGAGCCGGACTGGGTGGCGCTGCCGGGTGGATCCGGTACGTCGACGGTGGGCGTGTGGCGGACGGCGCTCGGCGGCCGGCCGGTCGTCGTCAAGCGCCTCGGCGCTCCACAACAGGGTGACCCCGCCGTGCTGTCCGACCGTGCCCACATCGGGTACTGGCGCCGCGAGGCCGACGTGCTGCTGACCGGGCTCACCAACGAGACTCCGGGGCTCCAGGCGGCGAGCGGCTCGGTCGAGGAGGACGACGAGGGAGTCACGATCGTCCGCGACTGGGTGGAGGACGCCGCGTCCAGTGGCCTGTTCCTCGCCCTGTCCATCGGCCGTTTCGCCGGCGCACAGCTGGGGCATCCGCAGTTCCTTGCCGAGAACCTCATGCGCGACCGGCTGGCGAGGGTCGAGCGTCGGGGAGGCTGGCCGACTCTCGCGCGGACGACCGTCGCGGACGTGGCCGACCATCTCTGGACCCACCGCGAAACCATGCTCACGTTGCTCGAAGGCGTGCCCCGGGTCGCCCAGCACGGCGATCCCACGGCACTGAACCTGCCGGGCCGCTCCGGCGACGAGGCGCTCGCCATCGACTGGGGGACCCTCGGCCACGGTCCGGTCGGTGGTGACCTCGGCTACCTGTCGCTGTCAGCCCGCGAGGAGTTCGAACCGCTCCTGGACGCCTACCTGCTCGGCCTTCCCGACGGGCTCGCGGACCACGACGCCGTCGTGCTCGGGGCACGCATCGTCGCCGTCTACACCGCACTCAGTCGCGCGGAGTGGGCGCTGGCGCGGGTCGCCGGGGGAGAGGGAGCCCTGGCGGGCAAGTACCGGCACCCCGCTGTTGCGCCGCACCTGCGCACGCTGCAGCGCACGTTCGGCCACATGGAGGCCCTGCTCGAGCTCTGAGCGGCGCTGGAACCGACCGGGTCAGACCTTGTCGGCGCTGAAGGTGTCGCAGGACTTCACGGTGCCGCCCTCGTAGCCCTCACGGAACCAGCTCATCCGCTGGGCAGACGAGCCGTGGTTCCAGGTCTCGGGGTTGGTCTGGCCCTGGGTCTTCTTCTGGATGTGGTCGTCGCCGACGGCCGCCGCTGCCTTCAGCGCGTTGTCGATGTCTTCGTCGGAGAGGTCGAGCAGCAGCACCTCACCACTCGCGTCCTCGGTCGTGGTCGCGTGTTGCGCCCACAGGCCGGCGTAGCAGTCGGCCTGCAGCTCGAGACGCGTGGCGAGGCTCTGCGGACCGGTGCGCTGGTTGGTCACCTTGTCCATGAAGCCCAGCAGGTTCGAGATGTGGTGGCCGTACTCGTGGGCCAGCACGTAGAACTCGACGAACGGCTCGTCGGGAGCACCGAGCTGCGGCTCCAGCACGGTGTCGAAGAACGTCGTGTCGAGGTAGATGCCGCCGTCGGCGGGGCAGTAGAACGGCCCGACCTGCGAGGTCGCGGCGCCGCAGCCGGTGTTGACGCTGTCCGTGAAGGTGGTCAGGGTCGTGATGGGCTGCCAGTTGTCGATGCCCTGGTCGGACCAGAAGTCAGTGAGCGAGTTCTCGATCGCGACGCGGGCGCAGTCCTGGGACTTGTTGGCGTCGTCGCCGGTCTTGCAGCTGGCGTACCGGTCGCCGCCCTCGGTGGCATCGCTCAGCCGGGTCGGCGAATAGACCTGGCTGCCCACGCCGCCGGTGCCGCCACCGAGACCGAGATCGACTCCGGCGCACTTCGCCACGACGAAGAGCAGGACGAGGATCAGGATCGTGCTGAGCCCGCCTCTTCCGGTCGGGATCGGAAGGCGCATTCCGCCGCCGCCGACACCGCCGCCGAGGCCGCCACCACCGCCCCCGCCGCCATCGCGCATACGGGACTGGTCAAGGCGGGCCTTCGGATTGAATCGCACCACGGCAGCACCCTAGGGCAAAGACCGGGCCGCTCGGCGTTTTCAGTGCCGTCGTCGCGTCATGGGAGACTGGAGCCCTCATGATCACGGTGCACCAGGTCGAGGTCCGCGTCGGTGCACGGCTCCTCATGGAGAACGTCAGCTTCCGCGTCGGTCCCGGCGACAAGATCGGCCTCGTCGGCCGCAACGGCGCTGGCAAGACGACCCTCACGAAGGTCCTTGCCGGTGACGTGCTGCCCGCTGCCGGAACGGTCGGCAACAAGGGCGAGCTCGGCTACCTCCCGCAGGACCCCCGCGTCGGTGACCCCGAAGTCGTCACGCGCGACCGGATCCTGTCCGCGCGGGGACTCGACGACGCCGTACGACGGCTGCGCGCTGCCGAGGTCGAGATGGGCTCGGAGGACCCGGTCGTCCTGGAGAAGGCAATGCGCCGTTTCCAGCGCGCCCAGGACGAGCTCGACGCCGGCGGTGGCTACGCCGCCGAGACCGAGGCCCTCCAGATCGCGCAGAGCCTGGGCATCCCGGACCGCCTGATGGACCAGCCGCTCGGCACCCTGTCCGGCGGCCAGCGTCGTCGGGTCGAGCTCGCGCGGATCCTGTTCTCCAGCGCCGAGGTACTGATCCTCGATGAGCCGACGAACCACCTCGACGCCGACTCGATCAACTGGCTGCGCGAATGGATGAAGACCTACAAGGGTGGCTTCATCGTGATCTCGCACGACAACGCGCTGCTGGAGGAGACCGTCAACAAGGTCTTCCATCTCGACGCGAACCGCGGCGTCATCGACATCTACAACATGGGGTGGAAGAACTACCTCATCCAGCGTGAGACCGACGAGGCCCGTCGCAAGCGCGAGCTGATGAGCGCGCAGAACAAGGCCAAGACGCTCACCGACCAGGCCAACAAGATGCGCGCCCGGGCCTCGGGTGCCAGCGCTGCCCAGCAGATGCTCAAGCGCGCCGAGAAGCTGCTCGGTGGTGTCGAGGGCGAGCGCCAGTCCGACAAGATCGCCGCGATCAAGTTCCCGACGCCGGCTGCGTGCGGCAAGACGCCGCTCATGGCGAAGGACCTGTCCCGGTCCTACGGTGCCCTGGAGATCTTCACCGCCGTCGACCTGGCCATCGACCGCGGCTCGCGCGTCGTCATCCTCGGGCTGAACGGCGCCGGCAAGACCACGATGCTCCGGATCCTCGCGGGTGTCGACAAGCCCGACACCGGGCAGGTCATCGCCGGCCACGGCCTCAAGGTCGGCTACTACGCGCAGGAACACGAGACCCTCGACGTCGGTCGTACCGTGCTCGAGAACATGCAGTCGGCGGCGCCTGCGCTCACCGACACCGAGGCGCGCTCCGTCCTCGGGTCGTTCCTCTTCAGCGGCGACGACGTGCACAAGCCCGCCGGCGTGCTGTCCGGGGGCGAGAAGACGCGTCTGGCCCTGGCCTCGCTCGTCGTCTCGCAAGCCAACGTGCTGCTGCTCGACGAGCCGACGAACAACCTGGACCCGGCCTCCCGCGAGGAGGTCCTCAACGCGATCCGTCGCTACGAGGGCGCCGTCGTGCTCGTCACCCACGACGAGGGTGCGGTCCACGCCCTCGAACCCGACCGGGTGCTGATCCTCCCGGACGGTGTCGAGGACCTGTGGAGCCAGGACTACGCGGACCTCGTCGAACTCGCCTGACCGGTCTCGAGACGATCGCTGCGCGATCTCCTCGACCAACGGCGCTCGCTACTCGGTCGAGATCGCGTCCAGGACGTTGAGCCGGGACGCACGGATGGCGGGGACCACCGCTGCGAGCACGCCCACCACGACGGCGATGACCAGGAACACCACCAGCTGCCCCAGCGGTAGGCCCAGACTGCTCAGCTCCTCGGACAACGAGTGCTGCAGGAGTACGCCGATGGTGAGGCCGAGCACCATTCCGAGCACCGCTCCGAGCACGGCGATGGTGATCGACTCGAGCGTGATCATGCGCCGCAGCTTCGTGCGACTCATGCCGATGGCGCGCAACAGGCCGATCTCCCTGGTCCGTTCGATGACGCTGAGCCCGAGCGTGTTGATGATGCCGATGACGGCGATCACGATGGCCAGGGTCAACAGGCCGTAGATCATGTAGAGCAGCTGGTTGACCTGGCCGCGGATCTCGTCGGCGAAGCCCTCCTTGTCGAAGACGCCGACGATCGGGGCCGACTTCGCGGCGTCGTCGACGGCGTCGCGCACGGTGGAGGCGTCCGCTCCCGGGGTGAACGCGATGCTGACCGTCGTGTCCTGGCGGAGGACGCCAGCCTTGGCGAGCTGGTCGATCGGGATGTTGACCGCTCCGGCGACCTCGGTGTCCTCCACGACGCCGACGACCTTCGGCGTGAGCTTCTTGCCGCCCTGGAAGCCGAGGTCGAGAGTGTCGCCGACGGCGATCTCGTTGTCCTTGGCGAAGTCCTCGGTGACGAAGGCCTCGGCACCGGAGACGTCCTGGCGTCCGTCGACCACCTTGAGGTCGTAGATGTCGTCGAAGTTGTCGTCGTTGCCCGTGAGGTAGATCGACTTTCCGCGGAACTGCGCGTTGGCGAACTGCTGGCGACTCATCACGCCGACACCGTCGACCTCGGCGATCCGGTCGCCGACCTCGGTCGAGAAGGGCAGGAAGTTGGTGCTCTGGACGAGCAGGTCGGCCGTGAACTGTTCGTCGACCACGTCGTCGATGGACTTGTTCAGCGACGCGGCCAGGACGCCGATCGTCGAGACCAGGGCCAGCCCGATCATCAGTGCCGAGGCGGTCGCGCCGGTCCGACGCGGGTCGCGCAGGGCATTCTCGCCGGCGAGGCGGCCGGCAGCGCCGAACAGCCGGGCGAACAGGCTGCGGCACACGACCAGCACCGGCTTGCCAACCACGGAGCTGATGGCCGCGACGGTGAGGATCCAGATCACGGCTCCCACGCCGATCCAGGCGGCGTCCGACCCGGGAGCACCCAGCACGCCGTTGACAGCGAAACCGGCGCCGACGACGAGGAAGACGCAGCCGACGAGGGTACGACGCCGCAGGGACGCACGCTCGACGGTGCTGTCGGCTCGCATGGCAGCCACGGGGGCCGCCTTGCCACCGCGTCGTGCCGGCAGGTAGGCGGCCAGCATGGTCATCCCGACCCCGACGACGTAGCTGGTGATGACGGTCCGGGAGGTGAGGTCGAGTGCGTCGCTGGCGATGTCGAGCCCGACGGAACGGAACACCCCGGCGAGACCGCGGGCCAGGAGCAGGCCGAAGCCGATCCCCATCGTGGAGGACACGACAGCGAGCACGAAGGCCTCGAGCAGCACCGATCGGGTGACCTGTCCGCGGCCCGCACCCAGGGCCCGCAGCAGCGCCAGCTCACGACTGCGCTGGGCAACGAGGATCGAGAAGGTGTTGACGATGATGAAGCCGCCGACGATGACGGCGATGATGGCGAACACCAGGAGGAAGGTGTTGATCACGCCGAGGAAGCTGCCCACGGCGTCCTGCGACTCCTCGGCCACCTGGTCACCGGTGACGGCCTCGAAGCCCTGCGGAACGACCTTGTCGGCGGCGTCAGCGAGCTGCTCCTGCGTCACCCCGTCGGCCGCCGTGAGGCTGATCCGGTTGTAGACGTCCTTGCCCGCCACGAAGAGCTGCTGGGCGGCCTCGGTCGAGAAGATCAGCAGGGTCGCGCCCGCCGTACCCCCGCCGTTGAACTCGGCGATCCCCACCAGCTTCGAGGTCCGTTCGAGCGTCCCGAACGGGGCGAGGAGCTTGACGTCGTCGCCGACGCGGTAGTCACCCGCCTTGGCCGCGGCCTCGTCGAGCACGATCTGGTCC
>NZ_JBMCZA010000193.1:80741-81261 GCF_048654705.1 Nocardioides sp. CPCC 206348 | reverse complement strand
TCCTCGCCGGCCATGTTGGGGCCGTCGTGGTAGTTGAAGGCGAGGGTCGGCGCTCCCGTGCCACCCACGAGCGTGCCGTCACTGGCCAGCAGGCTCATGCCGAAGCCGACGACGTCGCCGTCGGCTCGCGCGACCTCGGGCAGGGCACTCAGGTCGGCCACGACACCCGGGTCGAGGACCTGGTCGGTCTGGCCGGAGATGCCGCCGTCGAACTCCTCGGTGTCCTGGGCACGCACGGCACCGTCAGGGGTGGAGCCGTAGATGATCGAGTCGAAGGTCGACGAGAGGCCGTTGCTGAAGACCAGGACGCCGGACAGGAACGCGACACCGAGCACGATCGCGAGTCCGCTCATGAGGAGCCGGACCTTGCGGGCGAAGATGTTGCGCAGCGTGAGCCGCAACATGTCAGGCCTTTCCGCGTGCAGCGGCGGCCTGCAGGGCCGTCATGTGCTCAAGAATCTCTTCGCGGTCCGGGTTGTTGATCTCGTCGACGACCCGGCCATCGGCGAGGAACACCACA
>NZ_JBMCZA010000193.1:72099-80731 GCF_048654705.1 Nocardioides sp. CPCC 206348 | reverse complement strand
TGCGCAGCGTGAGCCGCAACATGTCAGGCCTTTCCGCGCGCAGCGGCGGCCTGCAGGGCCCCAAGTTCAACGAGCCGGTCCGAAATCTGGCCCACCCGCGTCGGCTGCTCACGGTCCGGGTTGTTGATCTCGTCGACCACCCGGCCATCGGCGAGGAACACCACGCGGTCGCAGTACGACGCCGCGACGGCGTCGTGCGTGACCATCACGATGGTCTGCCCGAACTCGTCCACGCTGCGGCGTAAGAACGACAGGACCTCCGCGCCCGAGGTGCTGTCGAGGTTGCCGGTGGGCTCGTCGGCGAACACGATCGACGGCTTGCTGACGAGGGCGCGGGCGCAGGCCACGCGCTGCTGCTGGCCGCCGGACATCTCGGCCGGCCGGTGCTTGAGGCGATCGCGCAGTCCGACCGTGTCGACGACCGTGTCGAACCAGGCCTGGTCGGGCTTCCGGCCGGCCAGGCTGAGCGGCAGCAGGATGTTCTCCTGGGCGGTGAGGGTCGGAATCAGGTTGAAGGCCTGGAAGACGAACCCGACCTCTTCACGCCGCAGCGTGGTGAGCGCCTTGTCCTTGAGGCGCGACAACTGGGTCTCGCCGACCATCACCTCGCCTGCCGTGGGCGCGTCCAGTGCCGCGAGGCAGTGCATCAGGGTGGACTTCCCGGAACCGGACGGTCCCATGATCGCGGTGAACTGGCCCTGGGCGAGCGAGATCGTCACGCCATCGAGGGCCCGGACCTCGGAGTCACCGGACCCGTAGGTCTTGTGGAGGTTGATCGCGCGGGCCGCGGCGGGAAGTCCGGGGGAGACCTGGTGGGGGGCGGTCGTCATGGGAACACCCTGCCCGATGAGTGTTCGTCCGGTCATCGGGATTTGCCTGACTCCTCCCTGAGCCCGGCAGCAGGAGGCACGAGTCCCCGAACTCGTGCCAGAGGTAGCCCGATGCCGAGGCGGCGGTGTACGCGCGTCGGGTCAGTCCGGCTCCTGCCACCGCCTCGACCAGCATCAGGTGAGACGCCTCGGGGTCGTGCCAGCCGGTCACGAGGCCGTCCGTCACCAGCGGTGGCTCGGCCGGGCTGATGATCCTGCTGGTCCATCCGGACCGGGCGACGACGGTCGCACCGTCCCGGCCGACGTCAACGGCCGACTCGAGTGCCCGGGTGACCGTGGTGCCGACGGCGATCACCCGGCCTCCCGCGGCACGGGCAGCGTTGACCGCAGCCGCGGTGGAACGCGGCACCTCGAAGCGTTCTGCCTGCGGGAACTCGCCCGCCTCCTGGGAGGAGACGCCCGTGTGCAGGGTGATCGGGGCGACCAGCACCCCCTTCGCGACCAGCCTTGTCACCAGGTCGGGACTGAACGGACGTCCCGCCGACGGCATCTCGGCGCTGCCGGGTCGGTGACCGAAGACGGTCTGGTAGTCCGTGAGCGGGTAGCGGGCATCAAGGTAGCCGTAGGCGATCGGTCGGCCGAGCCGCCGCACGGCCGCCGTGAGGTCGCCGGTCATGCTCGCCCGCCACAACCGGTTGCCGGTGCCGGTGGGGGACGACCCGGGAGCCGGGTACGGCTCGATCAGCTGCAGGTGGGCCGCTCCGCCCACGAGGTCGATCCGGTCACCGGCCCGGGCATCGAGCACGGCCCGAGCGGCATCGGGCGGACGTCGTACCTCGACCACCCAGGTGGCGTCGTCGAGCGGCGTCGCCAGGTGCAGCACCACGGGTCCGTGCCGGTCGGAGACGGCGTCGACGGCTGCCGCGACGGTCGCGGAGTTGTTCACGACGACGATGTCCCCGAGCTCCAGGTGCTCGTCGAGCCGGTGGAAGCGGGTGTGGGTGATCCCGCGGTCGGTTGCGACGAGAAGCTGGACCTGGTCCCGGGCGAGCCCGCGCCGCTCGGCGGGCGCCGGCGCGAACTCCTGTGCCTCAAGCTGCGACATCGCTGGCCCGGTACCGACCCGACGGCGCCGTGCCGTCCAGCAGTGCCAACAGACGGGGTACGACGACCTCGGGCAGCGGACGGTCGGAGATGTCCTCGCCGGGGAACCAGTCCTGGTGCATCTGCGTGCGCATGTCACCCGGGTCCACGGCGTACGCGGTGATGGTCGGGTTCTCTGCCGCGACGGTGAGGGTGAGGTGGTCCAGCGCGGCCTTGGACGCGCTGTACATGCCCCAACCGGCGTAGTGCTCCAGGGCGGCGTCGGAGGAGATCGACAGCAACGTGCCACCGGCTTTCGCGAGGTGGGGGATCGCGAGGCTGGTCAGCACGAGGGGCGCCCCGACGTTCTGGCGCCAGACGTACCCGACGTCTTCGATGGTGAGGTCCGCGAGGAACCGGTGGGGGTTGTCGCCGGAGGCCGGGCCGAGGACTCCGGCGTTGTTGACGAGGAGGTCCAGGCGGCCCTGCGCCTCGACGGCAGCCATGAGCTCGGCCCGGTGGTCCTCGTCGGACGTGTCACCGACGATGGCGGTCACCGAGCCCGCCGGGGCGGCTGCCGCGGTGGCGGCCAGCCGTTCGGAGTTCCGGCCGTTCGTGATGACGTGCCAGTCCTGGTGGGCAAGGGCGAGCGTCAGTGCGCGGCCGAGGCCGGCGCTTCCGCCCGTGACGAGTGCGATCCTGTTCATGCCCCCATCGTTGAACCTCAAGTTCGGTTGAGGTCAAGCACTCGGTGCGATCGCGCGTGTTCCGAGCGCCAGCGACGTGCGACGTGTCAGAGTTGGTGCATGGCGAGGTACGTGGGGGCGATCGACCAGGGCACCACCAGCACACGCTTCATGGTGTTCGACCACGCCGGGCGCGAAGTGGCCCGGCACCAGCTCGAGCACCAGCAGATCCTGCCGCGCGCCGGGTGGGTCGAGCACAACCCCGTCGAGATCTGGGAGCGGACCTCGTCCGTCGTCCAGACCGCCCTCGGCAAGGCCCGCCTCGACGCCAGCGACCTCGCTGCGGTCGGCATCACCAACCAGCGCGAGACCACGATCGTGTGGAACCGCCGGACAGGCCGGCCGCTGCACAACGCGATCGTGTGGCAGGACACCCGCACCGACGCGATCGCCGCCGCGCTGGACCGCGACGGTCGTGGCGACGTGATACGCCATCGCGCCGGTCTCCCTCCGGCGACGTACTTCTCCGGCGGCAAGCTGAAGTGGATCCTCGACGAGGTCCCGGGCGCGCGGGAACTCGCGGAGAAGGGCGACGCCCTGTTCGGGACTCCTGACACGTGGGTGCTCTGGAACCTCACCGGTGGACCCGACGGCGGTGTCCACGTCACCGATGTGACCAACGCGAGCCGGACCATGCTGATGGACCTGGAGACCCTGGACTGGGACGACGAGCTGCTCGGATTCTTCGGGGTTCCCCGCGCGATGCTTCCGGAGATCCGCGAGTCATCGGCCACGACGCCGTACGGAATGACCCGGCTGCACGGTCCCTTCAACGGGGAGGTGCCGATCACCGGCATCCTCGGCGACCAGCAGGCCGCGACCGTCGGGCAGGTCTGCTTCGCGCCGGGCGAGGCCAAGAACACCTACGGCACCGGCAACTTCATGCTCCTCAACACCGGCACCGAGATCGTGCGCTCCAAGGCCGGCCTGCTCACGACACCGGCGTACAAGCTCGGCGACGAACCCTGTGTCTACGCACTGGAGGGCTCGATCGCGGTGACCGGATCGGCGGTGCAGTGGCTGCGCGACCAGCTGGGCATCATCAGCGGAGCCTCGGAGTCGGAGTCGCTGGCCGCCCAGGTCGAGGACAACGGAGGCGTCTACTTCGTGCCCGCCTTCTCGGGGCTCTTCGCGCCCTACTGGCGTTCCGACGCGCGCGGCGCCATCGTCGGCCTGTCGCGCTTCAACACCAACGCCCACGTCGCCCGGGCCACGCTCGAGGCGATCTGTTACCAGTCCCGCGACGTGATCGAGGCGATGTCGTCGGACTCCGGAGTGACGCTGGAAGTGCTCAAGGTCGACGGCGGCGTGACTGCCAACAGCCTCTGCATGCAGATCCAGGCCGACGTCCTCGGCGTACCGGTCAGTCGGCCCGTCGTCCCGGAGACGACCGCGCTCGGCGCCGCCTACGCAGCCGGGCTCTCGGTCGGCTACTGGGCCAACACCGACGAGCTCCGGGAGAACTGGCAGGAAGACACCCGCTGGGAACCGCACTGGAGCGAGGACCAACGTGCCGCGGGATACGCCCAGTGGCAGAAGGCCGTACAACGAACCCTTGACTGGGTGGAGGTCCACTGATGAATCCCGCTCCACTCTCGCCCCGTGGCCGCGCTGCGGCGCTGAAGCGGATGGCCAACCAGCACCTCGACGTCCTGGTGATCGGTGGGGGAGTCGTCGGCTCTGGCGCTGCCCTCGACGCCGCCACCCGCGGGCTGGCCGTCGGACTGGTCGAGGCCCGGGACTTCGCCTCGGGCACGTCCAGCCGCAGCTCCAAGCTGATCCACGGCGGCCTGCGCTACCTCGAGATGATGGACTTCCGGCTCGTCGCCGAGGCGCTGAAGGAGCGCGGCCTGCTCATGCAGCGACTCGCTCCGCACCTCGTCCGGCCGGTGCCCTTCCTCTACCCGCTCACCGGACGCGGCTGGGAGCGTTGGTACGCCGGTTCCGGGGTCGCACTGTACGACGCCATGTCCAAGGCCAGCGGGTACGGCGACGGCGTCCCGATGCACAAACACCTCACCCGTCGTGGGGCGCGCAAGGCGTTCCCGTCGCTGCGCAAGGACGCCCTCGTGGGGGCGATCCGCTACTACGACGCGCAGGTCGATGACGCCCGCCACACCATGTTCCTCGCCCGCACCGCGGCGACCTACGGTGCCGCCGTGGCGTCCCGCACCCGTGTGCTGGGCCTGATCAAGGAGAGCGAGCGCGTCGTCGGCGCCGAGGTGATCGACCTCGAGACCGGCCGCCCCTTCGAGATCCGGGCGTCCCAGGTCATCAACGCCACGGGTGTCTGGACCGACGAGACCCAGGGCATGGCCCGCGAGCGTGGTCAGTTCAAGGTGCGCGCCAGCAAGGGCATCCACCTCGTCGTTCCCCGTGACCGGATCCGCGGCGAAGCGGGGCTGATCCTGCGGACCGAGACCTCCGTCCTGTTCGTGATCCCGTGGAAGCGGCACTGGATCATCGGCACCACCGACACGGACTGGGAGCTGTCCAAGGACCACCCGGCGGCCAGCTCCAGCGACATCGACTACCTGCTGACCAACGTCAACAAGGTGCTCGAGGTGCCGTTGACCCGCGACGACGTCGAAGGCGTGTTCGCAGGACTGCGGCCGTTGCTGGCGGGGGAGTCGGCCGCCACGTCGAAGCTCTCCCGCGAGCACGCCGTGGCGCACAGCGTCCCCGGGCTCGTGGTCGTGGCCGGCGGGAAGTACACCACCTATCGGGTGATGGCCGCCGACGCCGTCGATGAGGCCGTGCACGGCCTGGAGAGCGTGCTGGGCCGCAAGGTCGGGGAGTGCGTGACCGAGCGGATCCCGCTCGTCGGGGCGGACGGCTACCAGGCCCTGTGGAACCAGCGCCGCACGCTCGCGACGCAGTCGGGGCTCGCCGTCAACCGGATCGAACACCTGCTGGAGCGCTACGGATCGCTCGTGCTCGAGGTGCTGGACCTGATCGCAGCCGAGCCGGACCTGGCCGAACCGATGCCCGGGGCCGAGGACTACCTCCAGGTCGAGGCCGTCTACGCCGTGACGCACGAAGGCGCGCGGCACCTCGACGACGTGCTGACCCGCCGGATGCGGATCTCGTTCGAGACCTTCGACCGCGGAGTCGCCGCGGCGCCGCACGTGGCCGACCTGGTCGGCGGGTACCTCGGCTGGGACGCCAACCAGCGGGAGCGGGAGGTCCAGCACTACGTCAAGCGGGTCGAGGCCGAACGGGAGAGCCAGCGCCAGCCCGACGACCACACGGCCGACGCGGCGCGCAAGGGCGCACCGGACGTCGTACCGGTGTCCCGGATCGCCGAGTCGCTGGAGTCGCTCGAGATCGTCGATGCCCTGGAGACGCCCTGATGGACCTGTCCCTGCAGGACCGCGTGTACGTCGTCACCGGCGCGACCCGCGGACTGGGCCGTGCCACGGTCGAAGCGCTGCTGGCCGATGGGGCACGCGTGGTGCTGTCCGGTCGTGAGAGCGCCGGAGTGGATCGGGCCGTCGCCGAGCTCGGCGCACCCGGGGCGGTCGTCGGGGTGGTGGCCGACAATGCCGATCCGGCGACTCCTGGCCGCCTGATCGCGGCTGCACAGGAACGCTGGGCGCGGCTCGACGGCGCGCTGATCAGCGTGGGTGGCCCTCCGTCCGGGACGGTCTCCTCCGTCACCGACGAGCAATGGACGCAGGCCTTCGGGTCCGTGTTCCTCGGCGGCGTGCGGCTGGCACGGGAGATCGGTGCAGCCCTCGGTGACGGCGGGAGCCTGGCCTTCGTACTGTCGACGAGCGTGCGGCAACCGATCGCCAACCTCGCCGTCTCCAACGGCCTCCGACCGGGCCTCGCCATGGTCGCCAAGACGCTGGCCGATGAACTGGGGCCGCGCGGGATCCGCGTCAACGGCCTGCTGCCCGGCCGGATCGGCACGGAACGGGTCGCCGAACTCGACGCCTCCACCGGTGACGCAGCAGCGGCGCGGGCTGCCGCGCTCGCCCAGATCCCGCTCGGCCGCTACGGGGATCCCGAGGAGTTCGGACGGGTCGCGGCGTTCCTGCTGTCGCCGGCGTCGTCGTTCGTCTCCGGTGTCATGGTCCCGGTCGACGGCGGCATGGGCCGCGCGCTCTGACGCTCCCGGCCGGAGAACGGTCCGCCGGACCGCTTCTTGGCCGTCGTCCGTGACCCGCGGGCCCCGTGCTTGCGTTCGTCCCAGGCGAGGTAGCCGAAGCCACCCAGCGCCAGGACGCCGAAGAACCACCACTGCAGGCCGTAGAAGAAGTGCGGTCCCTCGCCCAGTTCGGGGAGCTCGACGGGCTCCAGGTCCTCGGTCGGCTCCGGGTCCTCCGCCTTGAGTGCGACGAACCCGGTGAAGACCTCGCGATCGATGGCCTCTCCGATGGGGCCGCTCGCGATCGCGCGGGTCGAGTGCTCGTTGACCTGCGTGCTGTCACCCGTCCCGTCTCTGCGGACCCAGCCGGTGACGGTCACCTCGCCCTCGGGCGGTGCAGGGAGGTCGGTGTGGGTGATCTCGGGGTTGTCGGTGGCGAACCAGCCGCGGTCGACCAGCGCGGTCGTCCCGTCCGGCGTCACCAGGGGTACGACGACCTCGACCCCAGGGGCGGACTTGCGGGTGCGGTACCGGACGACGACGGTGTCGTCGACGTCGTACTCACCGGTGACGGTGATGAGGCGCCATTCGTCGGACTCCTTCACTACCCGACCGGGTGCGAGCACCTCGGCGAGCGGGACCGGGTCGCGCTCCTCGTTGGCGCTGACGATCGTGTTGCGTTCCTTGCGGTCCTCCAGGCGGCCGAACTGCCACTCGCCGAGCCACCACGTGGCGTAGCCCACGAGCAGGATCGCCAGGAAGAAGAGCACCCAGCGACGGCTCAGCAGGAAGCGCCAGGAGGCCAGCCACGATCGCACGGGTCAACGGTAGGTCCCCGGGGTGGTCGCCGGCGCGTCGCCCCTGAGTGGCGACCTATGCTGGACGGATGCAGCCGCTGATCGATCGCCACGGCCGGGTCGCCACCGACCTGCGTGTCTCGCTGACCGACCGCTGCAACCTGCGGTGCACCTACTGCATGCCGCCGGAGGGCCTGGAGTGGCTGCCGGCCGACGACCAGCTCAGTGACGACGAGATCGTCCGGTTGATCGGGATCGCTGTCCAGCGCCTCGGCGTCAAGGAAGTCCGGTTCACCGGTGGCGAGCCGCTGGTCCGCCGGGGTCTCGTCGACATCGTGGGGCGCGTCCGCGCGCTGGACCCTGACGTCGAGATGTCGATCACCACGAATGCGCTGGGCCTGGCGAAGACCGCCGGCGCCCTTGCCGAGGCGGGGCTCAACCGGGTCAACGTCAGCCTCGACACGGTGCGCAGCGACACGTTCCAGGAGATCACCCGCAGGGACCGCTTCACCGACGTCGTCGAGGGCCTGGCCGCTGCCGAGGCCGCTGGGCTCGGGCCGGTGAAGGTCAATGCGGTGCTGCTTCGCGGCGTGAACGACGACCAGGGCCCCGAGCTCCTCCAGTGGTGCCTGGACCGTGGCTACCACCTCCGCTTCATCGAGCAGATGCCGCTGGATGCCCAGCACGGCTGGAGCCGTGACTCGATGGTCACGGCCGACGACATCTTCGCGTCCCTGGCCACCACGTTCGCCCTGACGCCTGCCCGCGAACCCCGCGGAAGCGCGCCCGCCGAGCTCTTCCTGGTCGACGGCGGCCCCGCGACCGTGGGGGTGATCGCCTCGGTGACCCGACCGTTCTGCGGCGACTGCGACCGGGTACGGCTCACGGCCGACGGCCAGGTGCGCAATTGCCTGTTCGCACGCGACGAGTCCGACCTCAGGCTCGCGATGCGCGGCGGTGCCGGCGACGACGAGCTGGCCGACCGCTGGCTCACCGCGATGCTCGGCAAGGCCCCCGGTCACGGCATCGACGACCCGACCTTCCTCCAGCCCGATCGCCCGATGTCCGCCATCGGCGGCTGAT
>NZ_JBMCZA010000193.1:69138-72038 GCF_048654705.1 Nocardioides sp. CPCC 206348 | reverse complement strand
TGGGGTTTGTCACCACCGACGGTTCGTGTACGACGGCGCCAGGGCTGCGCGAACCTCCCGGATCCAGCGGTCCCGCGCCACCCCGGTGAAGTCACCTCGCTTCACCACGATCACGGTCCATCCGTTCTCGCGTAGCCAACGCCGCCGCTCGCGGTCGTCGTCGCGTTGCTCCGGTGTCTGGTCGTGGGGGTCCTCGCCGTCGTACTCGACGGCCACCTTGGCGTTCACGTAGGCGAAGTCGAGTCGGTACGTCGGCACACCGTCGATCACGATCCACCACTGCGGCTCGGGCGCAGGCAGTCCGTGGTCCAACATCTCGATGAGGACCCATGCCTCCCGGGGCGACTCGATGCGGGGATCGACCAGTGGAACGAGCCCACGGCACTGGATGACTCCCCGGCGGCCCCGGAAGCGGGGCACCTCCAGCGCAAGGTCGCCTGCCGTGAAGCCATGGAGTCTCGCCAGCGTGTTCATGGCGGCGAAGGCTTCACGTCGGCGCAGGTTGCAGCCCAGGTCCATCGCGGTCCGGATCGGGGCGGTGACCCTGAGGCCATGCAGCTCGATGACGTCACCGGGTGCGAGGTCCCGGGTGCGTCCGTCCGCCTCCGGCCGTCGTGTCGGATTGCGCCCGCGGACGGCACAGGACTCGACCGGCGGCAACAGGTCGTGCTCGCTCATCACGTGCATGTCGACCCCGAGCAGCCACGCCGCCGTACGGTCGCGAATCACATGGTGGTCCGACGTACCGAGCGCGACGACGTGCGCCCGCAGCTCGACGGAGTCCGGAAGATCGGCGCGGGCATAGACACCGCGGGCCCAGCGGATCAGCAGCCCGTTGCGGGTGTCGAGCTGGAGCCGGCGGGGCGAGATGCCCAGGGCGGCGGCGTCTGCCGCCGTGAACGGAACTGCGGGATAACACGTCTCGGTCATGGGTACGACGATCCGCGGGCGCCGAGCGCCTGCCCACTGCCCGGGGCGGTGCTGTGGACAGACCACCTCGTCGACGTACCTGTGGAGGGTTGGTGGACACGACGGCGACGACAAACCCCAACTCGGGGGTGACAAACCCCAACTCGGGGGTGACAAACCCCAACTCGCGCTAGGAGTGGGGGACGGTGTCCTTGAGGAAGCCGCGGGCACCGAGGAAGAGCTCCAGGGATTCACGGTGCTCGGCGCAGGCGAGCCAGATCTTGCGGCGCTCGGGGGTGTGCAGCTTCGGGTTGTTCCAGAGGAGCTGCCACACCGCGGGCTCGCGGCAGCCGCGGGCCGAGCAGAAGTCAGGCTCCATGGGTGCCGGGTCCGAGCTGGCGCTGCGCGTCGCCGCCACCGGTGAGGGGGAGCGCGGTGGAGCGGCTGTCGCCGGCGTTGGCGAGCACCACCGCGACATAGGGCAGGAACACGGCCCCGACGATCAGGATCGGCCAGAGCCAGCCGATGCCGGCCGCGCCGGCGAGGACGGCCCCGATGAAGCAGAACGTCCGGATCGTCATCGCGATGGCGTACTTGCGCTGCCGACGGGCCATGTCTGCCTGGGGGTTGTCACCGGCGGTGGTGATCCGGATGGCATCCATACCCCGCAGCCTACGGCCCCGTGAGTAGTCTTCACCCATGTCCAACCGCACCTACCGCGTCAGCGAGATCGTCGGCACGTCGCCCGACGGGATCGACCAGGCCGTCCGCAATGGCGTCGACCGCGCCGGCAAGACCCTCCGGCACCTCGACTGGTTCGAGGTCACCCAGGTCCGCGGACAGATCAAGGACGGCCAGGTCGAGCACTTCCAGGTCACGATGAAGGTCGGCTTCCGCCTCGAGGACGACGAGTAGTAGTCCCCTTCCGCGCCGGCAGCACGGCGGGAGTCGTCGGCGGCAGCTTGCTGCCCGCACTTCGACGGAGACGGGCTCGGCCAATCGAATTTGTTGGGGTCCCACAAGGGATCCTGATGATCTTGGTGCCCGCTGGGCGCGAGCCGGACAGCCCGCCCCCCGTAGCGTCGTGGGCGTGAACTCACCACGCTCCGTCCTGGTCACCGGAGGCAATCGCGGCATCGGCCGCGCCATTGCCGAAGCCTTCCTCGCTGAGGGCGACAACGTCGCGGTCACCACCCGCAGCGGCGGTGCCCCCGAGGGCGCGCTCGAGCTCAAGGCGGACGTCACCGACCCCGCCGCGCTCGAGGCCGCCTTCAAGGCTGCCGAGGAGGCCCACGGCCCGATCGAGATCCTGGTCGCCAACGCCGGCATCACCGCCGACACGCTGGTCCTGCGGATGTCGGACGAGGACTGGGACTCGGTCATCGCGACCAACCTCACCGGCTCGTTCCGGCTGGCCCGTCGCGCCGCCAAGGGGATGATGCGCCAGCGCAAGGGCCGGATCATCTTCATCTCGAGTGTCGTCGGCCTGCTGGGCTCGCCCGGCCAGGTCAACTACGCGGCGTCCAAGTCCGGCCTCGTCGGCATGGCGCGCTCGCTGGCCCGCGAGCTGGGCCCGCGCAACATCACCGCGAACGTCGTTGCTCCGGGGTACGTCGACACCGACATGACCGCCGTGCTGAGCGACGAGCAGAAGGAAGGCATTCGCAGCCAGGTCCCGCTCGGTCGGTACGCCGACCCGGCGGAGGTCGCGGGTGCGGTGCTGTGGTTGGCCAGCCCGTCGGCGGCGTACGTCACCGGTGCTGTGATCCCTGTAGACGGCGGACTTGGAATGGGGCACTGACATGAGCGACACGAACATCAACCCGAACGGCATCCTCGCCGGCAAGAACATCCTGGTCGCGGGGGTCACCCTCGACACCTCGATCGGCTTCGCGGTGGCGAAGTTCGCGCAGGAGCAGGGCGCCACGGTGCTCATCTCGAACTTCGGCCAGGCACTGCGGATCACCCGCCGGATCGCCAAGCGGCTTCCC
>NZ_JBMCZA010000193.1:52163-69128 GCF_048654705.1 Nocardioides sp. CPCC 206348 | reverse complement strand
AAGTTCGCGCAGGAGCAGGGCGCCACGGTGCTCATCTCCAACTTCGGCCAGGCGCTGCGGATCACCCGGCGGATCGCCAAGCGGCTCCCTGAGCTGCCGCCGGTCCTCGAGCTGGACGTGACGGACGAGGAACACCTCGCGGGCCTGCCGGACCAGGTGCGTGAGCACCTCGGCGCCGACGCGGTGCTCCACGGCGTCGTGCACTCCATTGCCTACGGAAACCCGGAGACGCTCCTGGGTGGCAAGTTCCTCACCGGTCCGTCGAAGGACGTCGCCCAGGCCGTCGAGGTGTCGGCGTTCTCGCTCAAGTCCCTCGCCGTGGCCTGCCACCCGCTGATGAGCGAAGCCGGTTCGGTGGTCGGACTGACCTTCGACGCCTCGGTCGCCTGGCCGGTCTACGACTGGATGGGTGTGGCCAAGGCGGCCCTCGAGTCGACGTCGCGCTACCTCGCCCGCGACCTCGGTGCCGACGGCATCCGGGTCAACCTGGTCTCCGCCGGCCCGCTGCGCACGCTCGCAGCCAAGGCCATCCCGGGGTTCGAAGAGCTCGAGTCCATGTGGAGCACCCGCGCCCCGCTCGGTTGGGACAACGTCGACCAGGAGCCGACGGCCAAGGCCGTCTGCGCGCTGCTGTCAGACCTGTTCCCGGCCACCACGGGCGAGATCGTCCACGTCGACGGCGGCTTCCACGCCATGGGTGCGTGACGGACCGCTGTCGGTCCCGAACGCGCGTTGGGCGGCCAGCGTCATCAGCGCCCAGGCCAGGAACACGATCGCGATCTCCTCGGCGACGTACCACGGCCACGGGCCGAGCAGGTCGAGCACGGACGTGCGCGGCTTGCGCAACAGGTAGCCGTAGTTGGTGTCCGCGAGCACGTTGAAGGCGTACGTCGACACGGCCCACACCAGCGTCGTGGCGACTGCTGCGCCGAAGTCACGCCAGCGGGGCGCCTTCCTCAGCCCGATCACGAGGTAGATGGCTGCCCACACCACGAGCAGGTGCAGCGCCCAGAACGCGAAGTAGCGCGGATGGGGCAGGTCCTCGTTCAGCGACGGCGTGACGACACCCTGGATGGTCAGGGTCAGGCCCCAGAAGAACGTGAGCGCCACAGGGAAGCGGTGATGCGTCCACAGCGCCCACGTCGCAGCGATCCACGCGAGGTCGCACAGGTGCAGCGGCAGCGTGACGTCGATGTCGAAGTTGTAGACCAGGTCGATGACCTGGAACGGCACGGTCGTGGCCGGGATGAGCAGCGCGCAGGTGCGGCTGAAGCCGGTCGGGCCGTCGACGACGGCGTGCCGCCGTCCCAGGAGTACGGCGGCCACGACCCCCACGACGAACAAGGCCAGCGGGATCAGGTGGGTCGGTCCGTACTGGGTCACGGTTCCAGCATGGGGCCTACGATGCTGGTGTGAACAGCATCCGGCGGCTGGTGGTCGTGCGCCACTCGAAGGCAGAACAGTTCGCGCCGAGTGACCTGGAGCGGGTCCTGAGTCCCCGCGGGCGTGCCGACGGCAAGGTCCTGGGGGAGTGGCTGGCCGGTCAGGGCGTGGTCCCGGGAACCGCCTACGTCTCCTACGCGGCCCGCACCCGCGAGACCTGGCAGGTCGTCGCCGAGGGCGCTGGCTGGGAGATTGAACCGCACATCGACGGCTCCCTCTACGGCACGGACGAGTTCGGTGTCCTCGAACTGGTCCACACCACACCTGAGGACGTCGAGACGGTCGTCGTGGTCGGCCACAACCCGACCATGGAGATGCTCGCGCAACAGCTCGACGACGGCGAGGGCACCGCCACCGGGTCGGTCGAGATGGGGACGTTCCCGACCAGCACGGCCGCCGTGTTCGAGGTCGACGGACACTGGTCCGACATGGCACCGATGCGGGCGCGCCTGCAGGCCTTCCACGTGGGACGCGCCGCGGAGTAGTCCTCGGTTCCGGTGACTGGCGGCGCGCCACCTGCCACGGGAGAATCGGGGCCTCGGGGTTCTACGGGGCGCCCTCATGACGAGCGGGTGTCCGTGACCAGGGGGCCCGAATTGGCGACGACTGACATCTCCCTCGAGTACGACGCCTGCGTGATCGGTGCGGGCGTCGCGGGCCTCAACGCGGTCCATTCCGCGACGTGCTACCTTGGGCCGAGCGACCGGATCGCGCTCGTCGACGTACGCGACGGTCCCGGCGGCATGTGGCGCGACACCTACGACTTCGTCCGGCTCCACCAGCCGCACCCGATGTTCACGGTCGGCGACATCCCCTGGGGCAGGGCGTTCCCACCGGAACACCTCGCCAGCAGGCCCGAGGTCCAGGAGCAGTTCGAGCACTGCCTGGCCGAGCTCGGGAAGCGGGTCTCCCTCGACGCCCGGTTCGGGCACCGCTACCTCGCCCACGAGGAGCACGACGACCACGTCACGGTCACCTTCGAGCGCATCGAGGACGGAGCCCGGTTCGAGCTGCGCACGAAACGACTGATCAAGGCGATCAGCTACGACGTCCAGCCGTCGGTGCCGCTCGCGCTCTCGAGCGACCGGGTGCGGTCCCTGACTCCCCACGACCTCTCCGGTGACCTCGCGCCGGGCGACGATCCCATCGTCATCGTGGGTGGAGGAAAGACGGCGATGGACTCCGCGCACCACCTGATCCGGCGCTTCCCCGGCCGCGACATCCGGATGGTCATCGGGGACGGCGTCATCTTCGCGAACCGGGACCTGCTCTACCCCGTCGGAGGCAGGCGCTGGACCCGGGGCACCCTCCCCGCAGCCTTCTTCCTGCTGATCGCGCAGGCGTACGACGGCACGAATCCGGCTGTCCCGCTCGACCGTCTGCGCGAGAGGGGCGCCCTGGCGATCAACGACCGTCCCCGCCAGTTCCAGTTCGGCATGATCTCCCCGGCCGAGGTCGACGCGATCAGGCAGGGCGTGTCCAGCGTGATCGAGGACCGCCTGGTCGACGTCGTGGACGACGGAGACGGTGCTGCCCTCCGGTTCCGTGACGGGCCGCAGGTCGCCGTACCGACGGGGACGTGGATCGTGAACTGCACCGGCTACATCTTCCGCAACGGGTCGGGGCCTGCCGAGCCCTATGTGTCCATCGGCGGGCGGGTGCTCTCCATCAACGGCAGCTCCACCGTGATCTTCCTGGGGAGTTTTGCCGGCTACTTCCTGACCCACCTGATGTTCCGCAACCTGCTCGACAAGGTCCCGCTCTACCAGATCCCGCTGGACGAGCTCTCCCGCAACGCCAAGGAGAACCTCGGCGCCGCCGGCTCGGCGCAGGCGGTGCTCAACCAGCTGCTCCTGCTGAAGGCGCTCCCCGTCAAGGTGTTCCAGGACTGCCGCCTGGACTACAACCAGTGGTACCCGCTGCCGCGCCAGCTCCCCCTCGTGGCCAGGCAGGTGATCAACAGCCGCCGGTACCAGGCCCACTGTCGCGAGGCCCTGGACGAGCTGGGTCGACGCACCGGCCTCGACATCGGGCCACTCGCCCACGTCGCGGCGCACAGCAGCGCCTGACAGCGCTGCGGGAACGCGCTACGGAGGCGGTTCAGCCCAGCGGGGGAGCAGGCGTGACGATGCCGTCGGCGGCGTCGGCCGCGACGATCTCCTCGCGGCTGATGCCGAGGAGGTACATGATCGTGTCCAGGTAGGGCACGTTCAGCGAGGTGTCCGCGGCCTCCCGGACGACCGGACGTGCGTTGTAGGCGATGCCCAGTCCGGCCGCGTCGAGCATGTCGAGGTCGTTCGCGCCGTCGCCGATGGCGATCGTGGCCTCCACCGGCACCCCGAGGTCGGCGGCGAACTCGCGCAGTGCGCGGGCCTTGCCGGCGCGGTCGACGACGTCACCCACGACCTCGCCGGTGAGCTTCCCGTCGACGATCTCCAGCGTGTTGGCCCGGGCTCGGTGGATCCCGAGATCGTCGGCCAGCCGATCGGTGATCTGGCTGAACCCGCCGGAGACGATGGCGAAGCGGTAGCCGAGGCGACGCAGCGTGCGCACCATCGTGCGGGCACCGGGGTTGACCACGATGGCGTCGTACACCTCATCGAGGGCGGTGGCGTCGAGGCCGGCGAGCAGCTTGACCCGGGCCCGCAACGACTGCTCGAAGTCGAGCTCGCCCCGCATCGCCAGCTCGGTGATCGCGGCGACCTCGGCGCCGTGCCCGGCATGGTCGGCGAGCATCTCGATGACCTCGCCCTGGATCAGGGTCGAGTCGACGTCCATGACGATCAGGCGCATGCCGTGGCGCAACAGGTTGGCGGGCTGGACGGCCACGTCGATCCCGTGGGCGGCCGCCTCGATCGCGAGCAGGGTGCGCAGCCGGTCCGGGGGCGCTCCGGACACGTGCACCTCGATCGCGGTGACGGGGTAGCGCGCCATTCGCTCGATGCGGTCGATGTTGCCGCCACAGTCGGCGATCCGGCCCGCGATGGCGGCCATCGCCGATGCCTTCAGCGGCCCGCCGATCACGGTGACGTGCGCACGGTGGTGGGCACGTGAGCGGTTGTCGCCCGATCCCTTCTCGAACTCGACGCTCATGCCGAGCCCCTCGACCGTCGCCGTGACCGCCTTCCGGAGCTTCTTGCCGTCGCGCGGCGCACTGACCAGGACGCCCAGGACGAGCCGTCCGCGCATCAGGATCTGTTCGAGGTCGACCACCGCGACAGCGGACTGCGACAGGGTCTCGAGGACCGCCGAGGTGACGCCGGGCCGGTCGGTGCCGGTGACGGTGATCAGCAGCGTGTCGTCGGCCCCAGGGTGGGCACTGTCTTGTGGGCTCATCGCGGCTGAAGGTTATCGCTCCCCGGCCCTCAGGACGGTGGAGGCCAGCCATCCGGTGCGCAGGCGGCCGTCAGGGCACGCCGTACGGCGCGATCCAGCGGCTCCAGCGCAGCCCGGCGAGCGGCTGCCTCGCTCGCGCTGACGGCGCCACCATCGTCCTCGAGGGCAAGTTCGACCACCGCACCCAGGTGCAGCGCCCGGCCGGCGAGGTCAACCGCCCGCGACGGCGTGCCGGCAGGCGCGGTCAGGGGCACGCCGGCGCGCAGGTCGTGCAGCTCATCGGCCACCTCCGGTCGCCACCGGGCCACGTCGAGGTCCGCGAGCGCGCTCGCTGCGGTCAACAGGGTGCTGCGCAGGTCGCGGTCGGCCTCGCCGAGATCGGGTGGGGGTCGCCGCTCGGCCGGGTACAGCGCCCACTCGATGGCGCGGCCCACCCGGTACGGCACCAGGCCGGTGTCGGCGCCGAGCAGCAGCACTGCCTCGGCCTGCTCGATGGCGGCGCCGGTGAAGGCGGCAGGCCCCCGCAGGCCCACCGGGTCGCCCGGCGCCGGGAACGCCGCGGCGACCTGCCGCGCGCCCCGGTTGCGCGCCGAGGCGAGCTCGAGGAGCAGCGGCGCCGGGGCGTCCCCACCCACCACCACGTGCGCGACATCGCGATCCGCGTCGTCCGGATCGGCACCGCCCAGGACACCGTCGAGGCACTCGTCCGGGCCGATCCGTCCCTGCAGCCAGGCGGTACCCCACCACGCGACGCGCGCGGACGCTGGCAGGTAGGTCACCCGCACAGCCTAGGGCTGGCTAGGGTTGCCCCATGTCCGCTGTGCTCGAGCTTGCCGAGGTGAGCGTGCGCCGTGGCCAGGCCACGCTCCTGGACCGGGTCAGCTGGGTTGTTCGTGATGGTGAACGCTGGGTCATCCTCGGTGCCAACGGCGCCGGCAAGACCACCCTGATGCAGGTCGCCGCCGCCCAGATGTACCCGACGTCCGGCGCGCTCGGGATCCTCGGTGAGCTGGTCGGCACGATCGACGTCTTCGAGCTGCGCCCGCGCATCGGTGTCTCCAGCGCGGCCATCGCCGAGCGGATCCCGCGCGGCGAGACCGTTCGCGACATCGTGATCTCGGCGTCGTACGCGGTCCTGGGCCGGTGGCGTGAGGAGTACGACGACGTCGACCACTCCCGTGCCGACGCACTGCTGCGCGAGGTCGGCGTGATGCACCTGGCCGACCGCACGTTCGGGACCCTCAGCGAGGGCGAGCGCAAGCGCGTCCAGATCGCGCGCGCCCTGATGACCGACCCCGAGCTGTTGCTCCTCGACGAGCCCGCCGCAGGTCTCGACCTCGGCGGCCGGGAGGACCTGGTGTCGACGCTGTCGGTCCTGGCGTACGACCCGTCGTCCCCGGCGACCGTCCTCGTCTCCCACCACGTCGAGGAGATCCCGCCCGGTTTCACCCACGTCCTGATGCTGCGCAACGGTGGCGTCGTCGCCGAGGGACCCCTCGCCACGACACTCACGCCCGAGGCGTTGTCGGCCACCTTCGGGATGCCGCTCGACCTCGAGGAGCACGACGGTCGCTACGCCGCCCGTCGCAAGCAACGGCACCGTGGCTAGAGTCTGTGCATGGACTGGCTTCGGGACCACTTGTGGGAGACGTGGCTGATCGTCGCGATCCTGCTGGGCGTCGCGGAGACGCTCACGCTCGACCTCTTCCTGCTCATGCTGGCCGGCGGGGCGTTGGCCGGGATGGGCACGGCGCTCGCGACCGACAACGTGATCCTCTCCGTGCTGGTCTCGGCAGGCGCAGCGCTGCTGCTCCTGGTCGGCGTCCGCCCGCCCCTCGTGAAGCGCTTGCACGGCGGTCCTGAACTGGTGCTCGGCCACGCGAACCTGATCGGCACGCGCGGAGTCATCACCGAAACCATCCAGGCGCACCACCCGGGCCGCGTGAAGCTCGGTGGCGAGAACTGGCTCGCGGTGTCCACCGGCGCCGAGACCGGCATCGAGGTCGGACGCACGGTCGAGGTCGTCCAGATCACCGGTGCCACCGCACACGTCCGCCCCGTCTCGGACCCCGAGCTCGGCTGAAGGAGATTCCATGGAAATCCTGATCGTCCTGATCGCGCTGCTCCTCTTCGTGATCATCGTGATCGCCAAGTCGATCCGCGTGGTGCCCCAGGCCTACGCCGGCGTGGTCGAGCGGTTCGGCAAGTACAAGGAGACGCTGCCCGCCGGCCTCAACTTCGTGGTGCCCTTCGTCGACAAGGTCCGCTACATGATCGACCTGCGCGAGCAGGTCGTGAGCTTCCCGCCGCAGGGCGCGATCACCGAGGACAACCTGACCGTCGACATCGACACCGTGATCTTCTTCCAGATCACCGACCCGATCGCCGCGACGTACGAGATCTCCAACCACATCCAGGCCATCGAGCAGCTCACCATGACCACCCTGCGCAATGTCGTCGGTGGCATGGACCTCGAGCAGACGCTGACCAGCCGCGAGTCGATCAACAGCGGTCTGTCGGCGGTCCTCGACGAGACGACCGGCCGGTGGGGCATCAAGGTCAAGCGCGTCGAGATCAAGGGCATCGACCCGCCGCCGTCCATCAAGGACGCGATGGAGAAGCAGATGCGCGCCGACCGCGACAAGCGGGCGTTCATCCTGACGGCCGAGGGCCAGCGCCAGTCCGCCATCCTCACGGCCGAGGGCAACAAGCAGTCCGCCATCCTCAACGCCGAGGGTGAGCGCGAGGCCGCGATCCTGCGGGCCCAGGCCGACCGCGAGTCCGCGATCCTGCGCGCCGAGGGTGAGGGCGCCGCCATCACCACCGTCTTCCAGGCGATCCACAACGGTGAGCCGGACCAGGGCCTGCTCGCCTACCAGTACCTCCAGATGCTGCCGAAGATCGCGGACGGCCAGAGCAACAAGCTGTGGATCATCCCGAGCGAGGTCGGCAAGGCCCTCGAGGGCCTCGGCTCGGTGCTGAACCCGGCAGACGCTGACGCGCTGCCGCCGACCGCTCCGTAAGTGAGTGCGCTGGAGATCGCCGCGATCCTGATTGCCGGCGTCGGCGCCGGGACGATCAACGCCGTGGTCGGCTCCGGCACCCTGATCACGTTCCCGACCCTGCTCGCGATCGGCATTCCGCCGGTCACGGCGAACATGTCCAACAGCCTGGGCCTGGTGCCGGGATCGGTTGCGGGCGCCGTCGGCTACCGCCGCGAGCTCGAGGGCCAGCGCGGGCGGGTGCTCCGGCTGCTGGTGTGGTCGACGTCCGGGGGAGTGTTGGGCGCGATCCTGCTGCTCGTGCTGCCGCCCGGCGCGTTCGAGGCCGTCGTACCCGTCCTGATCCTGCTGGGCGTGACCCTCGTCGTCCTGCAGCCGCGCCTGTCAGCCGTGGTCGCAGCGCGGGCCGAACGTCGCGGCACCACGACCGAGGCAGCGGCAGAACCCCTCAGCGGTGCCTGGTGGGTTCCGGTCGCCGTCTTCGGGACCGGCGTGTACGGCGGCTACTTCGGGGCCGCGCAGGGCGTGATCCTGATGGGCATCCTCGGCATCGGCGTCACCGATGCGCTGCAGCGCCTGAACGGCGTCAAGAACGTCCTCGTGGCCGTGGTCAACGGCATTGCAGGGCTGATCTTCGTCGCGGTCGCCGAGCTCGGCCTGTTCGGCATCGAGGCCGACGTCGACTGGCTCGTCGTCGCCGTGATCGCCGTGGGCGCCGTGATCGGTGGCTTCCTCGGCGCCGCGGTCGGGCGCAAGCTGCCCCCGGTCGCCCTGCGGGGCATCATCGTCGTGGTCGGCCTCGTGGCCGTCACGGTCATCGTCTTGCAGTGACCAGCCCGACGACGCCGGCACCCACGGCGCCGACGGCCGCACCGATCAGCATGCCGCCGCTGAGCTTCGAGACCGTCCGGGAGGACAGCTCCACGGCGCCGCTGACGGCATCCGACCCGTCGACCGCGATGCCGACCAGGGTCAGGTTGCGACGCAAGGCGCCCTTCGACGCAAGGGTCACCGCGCCCAGCGCGATCTCACGGGCACCGAACATCCGTCCGAAATAACCGAGCTGCGGGTTGTTGGCGGGGTCGAGGCCGAAGGCCTTGGCCGTCGGGGCGGGAGCAACAAGGGCACCGACGCCGATGGCGATGCGGCCGAGGGAGAGTCCAGTCACGGGATCCATGCAAGTGACCTTAGAGCAGCATGGGAGAGTTGGGGCATGACGACTCCGACGTGGGGCCAGCAGCCCGACGAGCAGCCCCCGCCGCCGCCGACGCAGCCCTACGCCCAGTACCAGTACGGCCAGCCCGCGGGCCAGCCGGTCGTGCCGCCGTACGGCCAGCCCGGCGGCACGCCGCAGCCGTACGTCTACACACCTCCGGCGCCGACCAACGGCATGGCGATCGCCTCGTTGATCGTCAGTGTCCTGTCGCTGACGGCCTGCCTGGGCGCGACCGGCTTCATCGGTGCGATCCTCGGACACATGGCGAAGGGCCAGATCCGTCGCAACAACGAGCAGGGTGGCGGCATCGCCACCGCCGGTGTGATCGTCGGCTGGGCCGGCTTCGCGCTGTTCGTCATCGGCATCGCGATCATCGTCGCGATCGCGATCTTCGCGGGCGAGTCGTACGACGACTGCTACAACGACTACGGCGGCTACACCTGCTGATGCAGCAGGCTCCTTGCGTCAGCTGACGTAGGTCCGGAGCCAGCGCTCGATCTCGGCGTACGCCGTGGCTCGCGGGGTACTGCGCGACAGGATCACGTCGTGCAGTGCTCCGGGCACGGCGACGTACGTGACGTGGTTCCCGATCGCCGTCGACCAGCGCCGGATCTGTCGGACGTCGAGCACGATGTCGGTGCTGAACACGTCGCCCGCCATCTCCGACGCCGGTCCACTGCGGTCCGAGGACAGCACGAGCACCGGGGCCGGGACCGACAGCCCGGCCTGGACCCGTCCGTGGCCCTGCCGGATCGCACGCAGCCAGCCGAACCGCAGCGGGAACGACTCGACCGGCTTCCAGGTGAGGTTGAAGTCCCACTCGCCCTCGTGGTCACGGTGCAGGCTGCGCACGTAGAAGCCGTTGACGTCGCGCGGCAGCTCGCGCAGGGGCTGGCGCTGGCCGACCCGGTCCAGGACGGCGTTGGCGACAGGGGTGCGCAGGAGTGCCTTGCCCTGCAGGTCGAGCCACGGCGAGTTGAGGAGCAGCCCGGCGAGCTCCTTCGGCTTGCGGGCATCAGCCCACAACGCGACGATCAGCCCTCCCGTGGAGTGGCCGGACAGGACGACGCGCATGTGGCCGTCGCGCACCGTGATCCGTTCCCACGCCGCGTCGAGCTCCTCGAAGTACTCGTCGAGGCTCGCGACGAAGGTGACCGACTGGTGGGGGCGGATCGACCGTCCGTACTTGCGCAGGTCCAGGCCGTACATGTCGTGACCGTGCTCGAGCCACCATTCGGCGTACTCGGTGTGGAAGAAGTAGTCCGAGAACCCGTGCACGTGCAGGGTCGCCAGCTCGGTCGGGGAGTCGAGCCGCCGACTGACGAGCGTGGCGACGACCTCACCCTCGAAGTCGTCGGCGAGCGGGATCGTCTCGGCCTGCCACGGCTCTCCGAGGACGTCGATCTCCGGCTCGGTGCCCAACGGATCCTCCTCGGTCAATGTCACGAGTGGGCGGACCCGGTCCGGCCAAGGGGGGTTGGTCGGACCGGGCCCGCGGACAGGTTACCCCTGCGTAGGCTGGGGTGATGGAGCCACCGGTGTCGGGCGTGCCGTCCGCCGCTGGCGGCGAACAGGTGCTGCTCGCGGATTTGCGGGCCCGGCTGCAGGCCCGGGGCAAGGTTCCGACCCTGCCCGCGGGGTGGAACAACCAGTCGGCCATGCTGGCCGCCGAGGGGTTCGAGTACGGCGGCGACTTCATCGTGGCCGACCTCGACGTGCAGTCCCGGGTGCTCCAGATGGTCCTCGTCGACGTGTGCGGACACGGAGTCACGGCGGTGCCGGTCGCCCTCCAGTTCGCGGGGGCACTGCAGAGCCTGATCGGGGTGGTCCGCCCGGAGGAACTGCTCGGAGCGGCCAACGCCTACCTGCTGCGGCAACCCTCGGACGAGAGCTTCGCGACCGCCGTCCACGTCGAGGTGGAACTGGATTCCGGGCGCTACCGGATCCGGAGCGCCGGCCACCCGCCGGCGTTGCGCTGGGTGTCGCAGGCGGAGCGCTGGGAGGTCGACAACGCCCGCGGGACCGCCCTGGGTGTGTCCGAGGCGCCGGAGGTCCACGACAGCGTGGGCCAGCTGGCGCCGGGGGAGGCGTTGTTGTTCTACACCGACGGTGTCGTCGAGTCCCGGTCGGCCGACATCGGCGAGGGGATCGGCTGGCTGCAGGCCACGGCCCGGGATGCGGTCCTCACCGCCTGGGAAGGTGCCGCCCGCCGGATCATCGACCTCGTGGACCGCGGCGAGGACGACCGGGCGGTGCTGATCCTCCAGCGCTCCTGACCTGGGGCGTTGCCGCACGGAGAGGGCCCGGACTGGCGCGCGGAATACACCTGTGCCACCCTCGGTTGGAGATAGGTGACACGGCAACTGACCGTGATCACGAGGAAAGGACAGGCGCCATGGGCATCCAGATCGGGATCTTCACCGTCGGGGACGTCACCGAGGACCCGACCACCGGTCGTACGCCGAGTGAGTACCAGCGGATCAAGGACACCGTCGCGATCGCGAAGAAGGCCGAGGAGGTCGGCCTGGACGTCTTCGCCACCGGCGAGCACCACAATCCGCCGTTCATCGCGTCGAACCCGACCGCGACACTCGCCTACATCGGCGCCCAGACCTCGAACCTGCTGCTCTCGACCGCCACGACGCTGATCACGACGACCGACCCGGTGCTGATCGCCGAGGACTACGCGAAGATCCAGCACCTCACCGACGGCCGGGTCGACCTGATGCTCGGCCGCGGGAACACCGGCCCGGTCTACCCGTGGTTCGGGAAGGACATCCGCGAGGGCATCAACCTCGCCGTCGAGAACTACGCACTCCTGCGGCGCCTGTGGCGCGAGGACGTCGTCGACTGGGAAGGCCGCTTCCGGACGCCGCTCCAGGGCTACACATCGACTCCGCGGCCCCTCGACGGCATCGCACCCTTCGTGTGGCACGGCTCGATCCGCAGCCCCGAGATCGCCGAGCAGGCGGCCTACTACGGCGACGGCTACTTCCACAACCACATCTTCTGGCCCGCCTCCCACGCCGCGCAGATGGTGCAGCTCTACCGCGACCGCTTCGCGCACTACGGACACGGCACCGCGCAGCAGGCGATCGTCGGCCTCGGTGGCCAGATCTTCATGCGGAAGAACAGCCAGGACGCCATCAACGAGTTCCGGCCCTACTTCGACAACGCACCCGTCTACGGTCACGGCCCGTCGCTGGAGGACTTCTCGTCCCAGACGCCGCTGACCGTGGGCTCGCCGCAACAGGTCCTCGAGCGGACCCTGTCCTTCCGGGACTACGTCGGCGACTACCAGCGCCAGCTCTTCCTGGTCGACCACGCCGGGTTGCCGCTCAAGACGGTCCTCGAGCAGCTCGACCTGCTCGGCGAGATCCTGCCCGCCATGCGCGCCGGGTTCGCCGAAGGCCGACCGGACGACGTACCGGATGCACCGACGCACGCCTCGCAGCTGGCGGCGAACGAGACGAAGGAGGTGACGGTCTGATGCGCAAGGTCGTGATCGTCTCCGCCGGCCTGTCCGTCCCGTCCTCGACGCGGTTGCTCGCCGACAAGCTCGGCGCAGCCACGGAACGGGCCATCGCGTCGCGTGGCGAGGAGGTCGAGGTCCAGCACGTCGAGCTCCGCCCGCTCGCGCACGCGCTCGCCGACCACCTGCTGACGGGCTTCCCGACCGGCGACCTGGCTGCGGCGCTCGACGCGGTGCAGCACGCGGACGGCGTCATCGTCGTCACGCCGGTGTTCTCGGCGTCGTACTCGGGCCTGTTCAAGACGTTCTTCGACGTCCTGGAGCCCGGCGCCCTCGACGGGACCCCCGTGCTCGTCGCGGCCACCGCCGGGACGGCGCGGCACAGCCTGGTCCTGGACCACGCGCTCCGGCCGCTGTTCGCCTACCTGCACGCCGTGGTGGTCCCGACCGGCGTGTTCGCCGCGAGCGAGGACTTCGGTTCGACCGCGGACGGCGCCCTGGGCAAGCGCGTCGCACGCGCGACCGCGGAGCTCGCCGCCCTGATCGGCGGGACCTCTCCGGCGCCGAGGGCAACCGGGCCCGTGTCGTTCGAGGATCTGCTCCGCGCTGCCGGGCCCGATACGGCACGATGAGGGTCCCAGCACCGTCGTGACAGGAGCGTCATGCGCCGTACCGTCTTCAACGAGGACCACGAAGCCTTCCGCAAGACCTTGCGGTCGTTCATCGAGTCGGAGGTCACTCCGCACTACCAGGAGTGGTACGACGCCGGCATCGTCCCGCGCGAGTTCTACCTGAAGCTCGCCGAGCTGGGCCTCTTCGGCATCGAGGTGCCCGAGGAGTACGGCGGCGCGGGGATCAACTCCTTCAAGTTCGCCGCCGTGCAGTACGAGGAGACCGCGCGCGCCGCGGTCAGCTTCGGCGGCTCCGGGGTCCACGTCGCGCTGTGCCTGCCGTACCTGCTCAACCTCGGCACCCCGGAACAGCTGGCCCGGTGGATGCCGGGCTTCGTGTCCGGCGAGGAGATGTACGCCATCGCGATGACCGAGCCGGGCGCCGGCTCCGACCTCGCGGGCATGCGCACCACCGCCCGCAAGGACGGCGACGGCTACGTCCTCAACGGCGCCAAGACGTTCATCACGGGCGGCGTGAACGCCGACCGGATGATCGTGTGCGCGCGCACCGCTCCGGCAGAGGAGAACGACCGCCGGTTCGGCATCTCGCTGTTCGTGGTCGACACCAAGGCCGACGGCTACTCCGTCGGTCGCAAGCTGGACAAGATCGGCCTGCGGACGTCCGACACCGCCGAACTGGCGTTCAGCGACGTCTTCATCCCGGCCGACCAGCTGCTCGGCGAGGAGCACCAGGGATTCAAGTACCTCGGCCAGAACCTGCCCCAGGAGCGGCTCGGCATCGCCTACGGCGCGTACGCCCAGGCAGCGGCCGCCGTCCGCTTCGCCCAGCAGTACGTCGAGGAGCGGATCGTCTTCGGCACGCCGGTCGCGTCCTTCCAGAACACCAAGTTCGAGCTCGCGGCCTGCCAGGCCGAGGTCGACGCGGCGCAGGCCGTTGCCGACCGGGCGCTGGAGGCCCTCGACGCCGACGAGCTCACGCCGGCCGATGCGGCGTCCGCCAAGCTCTTCTGCACCGAGGTCGCCAGTCGTGTGATCGACCGTTGCCTCCAGCTCCACGGCGGCTACGGCTACATGAACGAGTACCCGATCGCCCGGTTGTACGCCGACAACCGGGTCAACCGGATCTACGGCGGCACCTCCGAGGTGATGAAACTGATCATCGCCAAGCAGATGGGCTTGTGAAGGCCGTCGAGTAGCCCGAGCCGAACGGCTGGGTCGCGACGCCCCTCAGTACGCGTAGGTGCCGGTGAGGATCGCGCGACCGAGCGTCTTGAAGGCCAGGTTGAAGCCCACGACCGCGGGGGTCGCCGTCGCGTCGACACCGAGCTTCGGCTCCTTCACGGCGTGCACCACGAAGAAGTAGCGGTGGACCTGGTCGCCCTCGGGCGGCGCCGCTCCGCCGTACTCGGCGGTGCCGAAGTCGTTGCGGATGTGGAAGGCGCCGTCGGGAAGGGTCTCGTCGGAGTCACCAGCACCGGCCGGCAGGCTGGTCACATCGGCCGGGATGTCGACGACGACCCAGTGCCAGAACCCGCTCGGAATGGGCGCATCGGGGTCGAAGCAGGTGACGACGTAGCTCTGGGTGCCTTCCGGGCCGGGCTCCCAGGTCAGTTCGGGTGAGGTGTTCCCGGCGGCGTAGACCTGGTCCTCGGTCAGGGGTTGTCCGTCGATCACGTCGGCGCTCGTGACGCCGAAGGATGCGGTGGCGGGCAGCAGGGGATAGGGGTCCGGGGTCACTGGACGTTCGAGACTCATGGAGGCGAACGTAGTCCGCCAACTGGCCCGTGTCACCGGACCAAATGGGCGAGGCGAGAGAATGGTGCCGTGACCGACTTTCCCCCGTACCCGTCCGGCCTTCGTCTCGCCGGACGCCGTGTCCTCGTTGTGGGTGGCGGCCACGTCGCACAGCGTCGCGTTCCACAGCTGATCGCGGTCGGTGCGGACGTCCACGTCGTGTCGCCTGACGTCACGATGGCCATCGAGGGCCTCGTGGGCTCCGACGAGATCACGTGGCACCAGCGGCCCTTCACGGACACCGACCTCGACGGCGCCTGGTACGTCATTGCCGTGACCGACGACCGCGAGGTCAACGACCACGTCTCGGCGCTCTGTGAGGCCCAGCGCATCTTCTGCGTCCGCTCCGACGACGCCACCCTCGGTACGGCGTGGACTCCCGCCGTGGGCCGCGAGGCCGGCATCACGATCGCCGTGGTCGGCAACCGCGACCCGCGTCGATCCGTGGCGGTCCGCGACGAGATCCTCGCCGGGCTCCGTGACGGCACCATCGCCGCGCCGCACCACCGTGAGGGCCTGCCGGAGCGGACGCCCGGCGTGACCCTGGTCGGCGGCGGCCCCGGCGATCCGGAGCTGATCTCGATCGCCGGCCGCAAGGCGTTGATGGCTGCCGACGTCGTCGTGGCCGACCGGCTCGCTCCGCGCGAGCTGCTGGGCGACCTGCCCTCGGACGTCGAGCTGATCGACGTCTCGAAGCTGCCGCGCGGACGGTCGGCGCAGCAGGAGGAGATCAACCGGGTGATCGTGGACCGCGCCCTCGCGGGCAAGCGGGTCGTGCGCTTCAAGGGCGGCGACAACTTCGTCTTCGGTCGCGGGTACGAGGAGATCCTCGCCTGCCGCGAAGCAGGCGTGCCGGTCACCGTGATCCCGGGGCTGACCTCGCCCGTGTCCGTGCCCGCCGTCGCTGGCATCCCGGTCACCCATCGCGGAGTCACCCACGAGTTCAGCGTCGTCTCCGGACACCTGCCGCCCGGTCACCCCGAGTCGCTGGTCAACTACGACGCACTCGGTGCGATGCAGGGCACCGTCGTCGTGATGATGGGCGTCGAGAACGCCCCGAAGATCGCCGAGGCCCTGATCGCCGGCGGCCGGGCAGCGACCCTTCCGGTGGCGGTGATCTGCGACGGCACGATGCCGACGCAGCGGACCGTCCTGGCCACGCTGGGCACACTGGCCACTCGTCTCCAGGAGGAGTCGGTCAAGCCGCCCGCGATCATCGTGATCGGCGAGGTCGTCGCGATCGCCCATCCCGACGCCTACTGAGGCCCGCGTGGCTGACCTGGTCGAGATCACCGACGCCGCCGACCCGCGGCTCGCTGACTATCGCGACCTGCGCGACGTCGAGCTGCGCAAGAACCTCGAGGCCGAGCACGGACTGTTCCTCGCCGAGGGCGAGAAGGTCGTCCGGCGGGCGATCGAGGCCGGCTTCACCGCGCGCTCGTTCCTGATGGCCCCGCGCTGGCTCGACGGACTGGCGGACGTCCTCGACCGCTCGACCGCACCGTGCTTCGTGGTCGCCGAGGACATGGCCGAGGAGGTGACCGGGTTCCACGTGCACCGCGGCGCCCTGGCCTCGCTCGAGCGCCGACCGCTTCCACCCGTCGAGGAGGTGCTCGAGGGCGCCCGATCGGTCCTCGTGCTCGAGGACATCGTCGACCACACCAACGTCGGTGCGATCCTCCGTTCCGGCGCAGCCTTCGAGTTCGACGCCGTGCTGCTCGCACCCCGCTGCGCCGATCCGCTGTACCGCCGGTCCATCAAGGTCGCCATGGGTGCGGTGTTCACGATGCCGTGGACCCGCATTCCGGACTGGTACGACGCCCTGCCGGCCTTGAGCCGCGCGGGCTTCACCACCGTGGCGATGACGCTCGCGCCGGACGCCGTACCGATCGAGGAAGCGGTGCAGGGACTCGACAAGGTCGCCCTGGTCCTCGGGTCGGAAGGCCACGGCCTGTCGTCACGCTGGGAGGAGTCGGCCGACCGGCGCGCGATCATCCCGATGGCTCCGGGCATCGATTCCCTCAACGTTGCCGCAGCCACCGCGGTCGCTTGTTACGTGACCGCTCGACG
>NZ_JBMCZA010000193.1:8227-52136 GCF_048654705.1 Nocardioides sp. CPCC 206348 | reverse complement strand
CGAGGCTGACCCGAGGCTGACCCGAGGCTGACACCGTGTACCACTTTCTTCCGTCGCTCCGGGGGCCTAACCTCCACCCATGGCAAATGAGAACACGTTCTACTCGCCGGTCCCGGTCGTCGTCTGGGGTACCGGCAACATGGGACGCGCATCGATCCGCGCCGTTGCGGCCCATCCCGACCTGACGCTCGCGGCGGTCATCGTGGCCGACGAGGCCAAGGTCGGCCGCGACGCCGGCGACCTCGCCGAGCTCGGCCGCACCCTCGACGTCGCGGCGACCAGCGACGTCGACGCGGCGCTCGCCACCCTCGGTGGCGGGGGAGCGGTCGCCTATGCGGCCTCCGGCGAGCTGCGCCCGGACGAGGCAGCCGTCGACATCGCTCGTGCTCTCAGCGGTGGCGCCGTCGTGGTGACGCCGTCCATCTATGCCCTCTACGACCACCGCAGCGCCCCCGACGAGCTCCGCGAGCCGCTCGAGAAAGCGTGTGCCGAGGGCGGTTCCGCGCTCTTCGTGAGCGGCATCGACCCGGGCTGGGGCAACGACCTCCTGCCCGCTCTCGTCAGCGGACTGTCCTCGGAGATCGAGCAGGTCCGGTGCCAGGAGATCTTCGACTACTCGACCTACGACGCCGAGGACTCGGTCCGCTACATCGTCGGCATGGGCCAGCCGATGGACTACGAGCCGATGATGGTCGCGGCCGGGATCCCGTCCATGGTCTGGGGTGGCCAGATCCGGATGATTGCCCGCGCCCTCGGTGTCGAGGTCGACGAGCTGCGCGAGACCGTGGAGCGGCGAGCGCTCGACGCGACCGTCACCACCGCACTCGGTGACTTCGACGCGGGAACCCAGGGCGGGTTGCGCTTCGAGGTCCAGGGCATCGTCGACGGCGAGCCCCTGATCGTGATCGAGCACGTCACCCGGATCACCCCTGCGTGCGCCTACGACTGGCCTATGCCGCCGGACGGTGGGGACGGCGCGCACCGGGTGATCATCGAAGGACGCCCGCGCATCGAGATCAACGTGGAAGCGACCGACGAGGGCGGCAACCGCGCCGCGGGCGGCAACGCCACCGCCGCCAACCGCCTGGTGAACTCGATCCCGTGGCTGCGCTCCGCCGCGCCCGGCCTGTACGACGGCCTCGACGTGCCGCTGCAGCCGAGCGTCTACCTCCGTGGAAAGGGCAAGTGACGTGTTCATCGACATCCCCGAGGGCAAGGACCCGATCCTCTACGTCTGGGGCGAGCTGGTGCCCGGCATCGGTCCCGCCGCATCGGCCTTCGCCATGAGCATCTACGAACACAGCACGCTCGGCCTGCGGGAGTTCGAGGCCGCACGCCTGCGGATCGCCCAGATCAACGGCTGCCTGTTCTGCCAGGACTGGCGCACCGAGCGCGACGGCGCCAAGGTCGAGGAGTCCTTCGACGAAGCCGTCGCGGAGTGGCGCACCACCCGCGACTTCGACGACCGGACCCGGATCGCCGCCGAGTACGCCGAGCGGTTCGCCCTGGACCACCACGGGCTCGACGAGGGCTTCTGGCAGCGGATGCGGGCGCAGTACAGCGACCGCGAGATCGCGGAGCTCTCGATGTGCCTCGGTTCGTGGATCGGCTTCGGCCGGCTCAACCGGGTGCTCGGCCTCGACGCCGCCTGCGTCCTGCCGAGCCACGCCGGCAAGGCCTGAGCGTGGCCCGCTGCGACTAGGAACGCAGCAACGTCGCGAACAACGCGATCGACTCGTCGATCGCCTGCTGGCAGTGGGTCGACCACGTGCCCATGTCGAAGAAGCCGTGGATCAGGTCGGGGTAGGCCTGGTGGTGGACCTGGCCGCCGGCCGCCGCCAGGGCCTCGGCGTAGGCGATGCCCTCGTCGCGGAGCGGGTCGAACCCGGCGGTGACCACGACGGCCGGCGGCTGGTCAGCGAGGTCGCCGCGCAGCGGGGCAGCCAAGGGGTCCTCGAAGTCCATCCCCTCCGCGGAGAAGTGGGTCAGGAACCACAGCAGCGTGCCGGACTCCAGGAAGTAGCCCGTCGCGTTCTCCTCCCGCGACGGGAAGTCGCCGACGATCGCGGTCGTCGGGTAGACGAGGAACTGGGCGGCGATGCCGGGCACGTGCTGGGCGGCGACGGCTGACAGGTTGCCGCCCGCGGAGTCGCCGGCGACCGCAAGGACCTCGCTGCCGCCGTACTCGCCGAGGCGGGACTGGATGTCGAGCACCGAAGCGATCGCGTCCCTCGGCGCACTCGGGAACCGCGCCTCGGGGGCCAGGCGGTAGTCGACCGCCACCACGACGGACTGCGTGCCGTGGCAGATGGAGCGAGCCATTGCCTCGTGGGTGTCGAGGTCGCCGAAGACGAACCCACCACCGTGGAACAGGACGACCGTCGGGACGGGTCCCTCCGTCTCGGGGCGGTAGACCCGCGCGGCCAGCGGACCGTCACCACCGGCGACCTTGTCATCGGTGACAGAGGCGACCTCCGCCATCGTGCCCGGCGGCCGGAAGTCGACGGTCAGCTTGCGGTACGCCGCGCGTGCGTCCACGGCGGACTGGGCGTGGACCGGGGTCCCCGCTGCAATGAGGGACAGGAGCGGGACGAGCTGGCGGTCGACAGGCATGTCGGGAAAGGTAACCCAGTCGCCGCCGGAAACGACCTCAGGTCGGCCAATTGGCCGGGAAGTCGTCGGCCGCCGCCTCCTGTTGCTTGCGCAACTTCTTCATCGCCTTCGCAGAGACCCGGTCACCGAAGACGGTCCCCAGCGTGTGGTCCGTCTCGTGCTGCAGGCACTTGGCCAGCAGTCCGTCGCCCTCGAAGCGCACCGGCTGCCCGTCCAGCCCCTGGCCCTCCACCGCCGCGAAGTCGGGACGCGCGCAGGGGACGAACGCGCCTGGGAAGGACAGGCATCCCTCGGGGCTGTCGTCGAGGTACCGGTCGTTGCCCTCGGGCAGGACCAGCGTCGGGTTGCAGACCACGCCGATGACGCGCTCGTCCTCGTCGTTGGGGCAGTCGAAGACGAACATCGCGACGTCCTCGCCGATCTGGCAGGCCGCCAGGCCCACCCCGTCGGCGGCGTACATCGTCGCGACCATGTCGGCGGCGAGCGCCCGGAGCTGGTCGTCGAACACGGTGACCAGCTGCTGGGGGCGGTGCATGACCGGCGTGCCCCACCGGGTCATCGGCCGGACCGAACCGCCTCGGGGCAGCGGTCCGTACGGCGCCACCACCGTCTCGACCACGTGCTCGTCGCTGCTCTCGTCGCCCTTGCCCCACGCCATGGGTGAATCCTAGGAGCGCGTGCATCGGGTGCGTCAGTCGCCGTGCGCCTCGAGCAGGTTCTGTGGCCAGCTGCGGACGGGGAGGGGACCTCCGGGATCACCCTGGGCCGACGAGAAGGCGAGGCGATGGCCGTCGTGGGGCGGCGTGCCGTCGTCGATCGTGATCACCGGCGGGTGTGTCGGCGGAATGGCGTTGATGACGAAGACCGATCGAGTGGCCGGGGGCCGGTACCGGAGAACGGTCACCACCAGGCTCGGTGACACGTTGCCCAGGTTGCCCTTCGCGGTGACGACGCTGACCCGGAGCACCTTCTTGCCGGCCGTCCTGGCCAGCGTGCTCAGCTGGTAGTACCCACCAGTGGTGGTTCGGGAAGAGGAGAGGTTGTACCACCTGCCGTCGACCCGCCTCTGCAAGGTCACCGTCACGTCCCGATCGCCGGGAGCGATCCGACCCGAGACCACGATCTGCCGACCACGCCGCACCCTGTCCCTCGCGAGGGTGGCACTGATCCTGCGCTTGACGGTGACGACGAGGGTCTTCGAGACGCTGCCGGCGAACACCGCTCCGGGTGGAGTGCGGAGCTGGTAGAGCGTCAGCCTCTGCGGCGTGATGTGGAACTGGCCGTAGGTCGTTTCGGTGTACGGCCTTGCCCCCGCATACGTGAAGCTCGGCGAACCGTACAACCGCCGGTGGAGCTGAGCGGTCCCCGCGGTCCAGCCGGAAGGGACGACGCCGTCCGAGAAGCCGTATCCGTCACCGAGCAGGTAGTGGTCCTGCCCGTGGATCAGGTTGATGCGCGTGACATCGCGAATCACCGGTGCATCGGTCCGGTGCTCCAGCGTGGCGGAGATGTACGCCCCGGACCGGGCGCCCTCGAAATCGTAGATCCGGTCGCTGCCCGCGCTCGTGACCCGCAGGTTGTCCATGTAGTAGGTGCGCCCGGTGCAGCCGTAGGCGAACCCGACGTAGGCGGCCTTGCCGTTGGAAAGGTAGTCGTTTGCCAGCTCCGCGACGGTCCCTTGGAAACCCCGGGTGGGATCGACCTCGTCCGTTTCGATGTCGAGGAATGCCCACTGGAAGACGATGTCGGCGAGGTCTCCGCTTCCTTGCCATCCCGAACCACCGGCGAACAGAGGGCTGATGGCGAACCAGTAGCCGTCGTCATCGCCGAAGTTGTTGGGGTAGTACTGGGCGAGGGCGTAGCCGTCCGGGTTCGCGTTGACGGGCAGATCGGGATGCAGCGTCGACCACGTCACCGAGGAGAGTGTTGTCGGATCCTTGACCTCAGCAGTGAGCCCGGCCATCACGCCCGTGTCGTCGAACTGGAACCCGGTGGCCTGATGGCCGCGGGCGCCCCCGAGGCGGTAGTCGTAGTAATAGGGCGACTCAGCCTGACCGGGGCAGACGAAGGCCTCGTAGAAGATGTCGTCGTGGTCCTCGAAGCCGTGAATCGTCACGACTTCGGGCCCGACCACGGCTCGAGTCGCCGCCACGGGAGCAAGGGCGAGAAGTGAGCTGGCAGTGACGGCTGCCAGTGTCCGGCGAACGGTCCGCTGCATGATCCCCCCACGGGACTCGGCATTGACGGCGCCACCCGAGGGGCCTCTTGCACAGTAGCCACGCCGTTGCGGCCCCGTGACCGGCTTCGTCCAGGACCATCGGAATCGAGGACCGCCATGCGCCGCCCGGTCCCTCGGATTCGCGGACGAGCCCACCCGGATCTGAGACGGTGAAGACGTGTCGATCCACCGCGAACTCCTGGCGTTGGTCCGCCAGGCGGGCGTTGCCGTGCTCTCGGACGCGAGCGAGTTCCGGGCCGCATTCGACGACTTCGTGCTGGAGGGGTCGGCCACCGAAGGCGACGCGAACCTGCTGACCGACGCGATCCGGTTGGGTGCCCTCGGCCGCGTCATCGAACAGATCAGCCAGGGTGCCGATCCCGGGCTGGCCATCGAAGCGCAAGGTGCCCGGTTGGCCCAGCAACGCGGAACGCAGGAAGCAGCCGGCGCCGAGTGGGCGCTCGCCGTGCTCGCCCATGCCCGTGGCGACCTGGACGAGCAGGCGCTCCTGGCGCGGTACCGCGCACCGTCGGACTCGATCGCACGCCCGGCCTTCCTGGAGACACCACCGACGGTGCCGCCCCCACCGGTGAGCCTGCCCCCCACCGTCAATCCGCCGCCGGTACTCGTCGCACCCACGGTGCCGCCACCCACGGCACCGCGCACCCAGCGGTCCACAGCCCGCGCCGACGCACCTCTCCCCCCGAGCACGCACCGCACGAAGCGGTCACGGAGCCGATTCGTCGCGGCCGCCGTGGTCGTCGTCCTGGCTGTCGGTGGCGCTGGGGCCGTCGCGCTCCTGAACCTCGGCGACGAACCACGGAGCGAGGCGGGTCCGCCGACCGACGGACCGAAGGAACCCGACGTCCGCATGGTGAGTCCCGGAACCCTGGTCGCGAGCAGCGACGTGGTTCCGGCGAAGGCACCCGGCCGGGTCGTCCTTGCCGGTCGCCTCGGTGGCGTCCAGGTGACCGCGCTCGGCCCGGTGGACCGGGTCGGCCTCGGTGACGAGGCACAGGTGGCCGCGCCGGGGGAGCGGCTCCTTGCCTTCACGCTGGCCAAGGGACCGTGCCAGAACGCTGGAAAGTGCGTGGCGTGGCAGGACCTCGGCCTGAAGGTCGTGGTGGCCGGGACGGAGAGGGAGGTGCCCGCTGGCGGCCCGACCTTCCTCGCATCGGCACCCGAGGACGCCACCGTCGAGCTGCAGTACGACGCCGGCGACGGCTTCGACCAGCGGGTGTCCCTGATCGACGGCCGTGCCACGGGCAACAACATCGAGGTCCTGGCCCGAGGGAAGCGGACAGCAAGGGTGAACAGGACCAAGCCCGTGCAGGTCACCGTGCAGGCGGGCGGCTCCCGCACGAGCATCGCGTGGGACGTGACGGTCGGCAGGGCGGAGCTGTTCTTCTTCGAGGAGGAAGAAGCCGTGGGCGCACCTGATCTCGCCTACCTGAGGATCGGGGTGACCTATCGGGACCCGCGGGGCAAGGATCATGGCTTCTTCGCGCCGGAGCTGCATCTGCTGGGACCGGACCGCAAGGAGCTGGAGCGGCGCAACCTCGGCACCAAGGACGAGCCGAACGTCCTGTTCGTGGTTCCTGCGGAATTCACCACCGGAACGCTGGAGGTGCGGGGGACGAGGTCCACCGGCTGCGCGGTGGACGGAGTCAGGACGACCTGCACGGTCGGCATCCCGAGAACTCCGTTCAAGGTGACGCTCCCTGATTGATGCGCGGATCACACGCCGAATCGCCGGAAGATGTAGCGCAATGTGTAACTCACAGTTACATTTACGTCATGTCCCTGATCAGCAACCTCAAGCCGGGCGGCAAGCACGGGGTTCCGAGCAACGAGAACCGAGACCCCATCGGTTACCTCGTCGCCGGCCTCAACCGGCTCGCCCAGAGCGATCTCCTCGACAAGGTCGGCCTGCGCAAGCAGACCGAGCAGGTCGTCTTCAACGTCACCCGCACCGGGTTCAAGGCCGCGACGAGCGCCAGCCGGACCTTCTCGAAGGCCGGCAAGAAGGGTCAGCCGGGCACCCGGCCGGCCTCGGCCCCGTCGACCGGTGTCTTCGACCTGACGCCCACCGAGGACGAGCAGATGCTCGTCGACCTGGTGACCGAGTTCGCCGAGGAGGTCGTGCGCCCTGCCGCATCGGCCGCCGACGCTGCGTGCGCGGCCCCCGACGACCTGCTCAAGTCGAGCCTCGAGATCGGCCTGCCGATCCTCGGCCTGCCCGAAGAGCTTGGCGGCGTCTCTGAGGAGCGTTCGGCCATGGCCGGCACTCTCGTCGCGGAGGCCCTCGCCAAGGGCGACATGGGCCTCGCGGTCGCGACCCTCGCGCCCGGCTCGGTCGCCACGGCCCTCGGCCTGTGGGGCACCGACGCCCAGCAGCAGACGTACCTCCCGGCCTTCACGGGCGACGAGGTCCCGGCTGCTGCGCTCGCGCTCAACGAGCCCACCGTCCTGTTCGACGTCCTGAGCCCGTCGACCACCGCCACCAAGAGCGGCGACGGCTACGTCCTCAACGGCACCAAGAGCCTGGTCGTCCGCGGTGAGAGCGCCGAGCTCTTCATCGTCGGCGCCGCGCTCGACGGCAAGCCGGTCCTGTTCCTGGTCGAGTCCTCGACCGAGGGCCTCAGCGTCGGTGGCGACCCCGCCATGGGCGTCCGGGCCGCATCGATGACGACGCTGAACCTCGAGAACGTCAAGGTCCCCGCCGACGCCGTGCTCGGTGAGACCGACGGTACGACGTACACCGAGTGTGTGCGCCTCTCGCGCCTCGCCTGGTGTGCCCTGGCCGTCGGTACCGGCCAGGCCGTGCTCGACTACGTCGGTCCCTACGTCAAGGGACGCGAAGCGTTCGGCGAGCCGATCGCCCACCGCCAGTCGGTGGCGTTCATGGTCGCCAACATCGCGATCGAGCTGCAGGCCATGCGCCTGCTGACCTACCGCGCCGCTTCCCGCGCCGCTGCCGGCAAGGACTTCTCCAAGCAGGTCGCGCTGGCCCGTCGCCTGTGCGCCGAGAAGGGCATGCAGATCGGCAACGACGGCGTGCAGCTGCTCGGTGGTCACGGATTCGTCAAGGAGCACCCGGTCGAGCGTTGGTACCGCGACCTGCGTGCCATCGGCATCATGGAAGGAACGGTGCTGGTCTGATGGCCATCAACCTCGAAGTTCCCCGGAAGCACCGGGCGCTCATCGACCAGGCCCACCAGGTCGCGATGAACATGCTGCGGCCGATCTCCCGCAAGTACGACCTCGCCGAGCACGAGTACCCCAAGGAACTCGACGTCCTCGCCGCGATGATCGACGGCCTCTCCGAGTCGGGTGCCAGCGAAGGCGCCGGCGCGACCGGTGTCCGCCGCGACGACATCGCCGACGACAAGACGGTCAAGAACGGCGCCAACATGGCATCCGTGACCTCGGTCGCCGAGATGTGCTGGGGCGACGTCGGCCTGATGCTGTCGTTCCCGCGCCAGGGCCTCGGCAACTCCGCCATCGCCTCGGTCGCCAACGACGAGCAGATGAAGCGGTTCCACGGCAAGTGGGCGTCGATGGCGATCACCGAGCCGGCCTTCGGGTCCGACTCGGCGCAGGTGTCGACCACCGCGGTCCTCGACGGCGACGAGTACGTCATCAACGGCGAGAAGATCTTCGTCACCTCCGGCGAGCGTTCCGACTGCATCGTCGTGTGGGCAACGCTGGACAAGTCCCTCGGCCGGGCGGCGATCAAGTCGTTCGTCGTGGAGAAGGGCACCCCCGGCGTCAAGGTCGAGCGGCTCGAGGAGAAGCTCGGCATCCGCGCCTCCGACACCGCGGTGATCACCTTCACCGACGCCCGCGTGCCGAAGGAGAACCTGATGGGTTCCCCGGAGGTCAACGTGGAGCAGGGCTTCGCCGGCGCCATGGCGACCTTCGACAACACCCGTCCGCTGGTGGCCGCGATGGCCGTCGGTACGGCGCGCGCGTCGCTCGACCTGACCCGCGACCTGCTCAAGCAGGCCGGCGTCGAGATCGACTACGACCGCCCGGCGTACCTCCAGCACGCTGCGGCCGCGAAGTTCCTCCAGCTCGAGGCCGACTGGGAAGGTGCGCGCCTGCTCACCCTCCAGGCCGCGTGGATGGCGGACAACCGCAAGCCCAACTCGCTCGAGGCCTCGATGTCGAAGGCGAAGGCCGGCCGTGTCGGCTCCGACGTCACCTTGTCCTGCGTCGAGCTGTGTGCGTCCATCGGCTACAGCGAGACCGAGCTGCTCGAGAAGTGGGCCCGCGACTCGAAGATCCTCGACATCTTCGAGGGCACCCAGCAGATCCAGCAGCTGATCGTGGCTCGCCGGGTGCTCAACCTCTCGAGCGCCGAGCTCAAGTGAGCTGAGCATCAGCAGCTGAGCATTGCTGGTCGGCCCGTCCCGCGCTCTGCGGGGCGGGCCCTCCACATTTTTCGGGATGGGACGTGACACCGTGGTGCCGTCGCGCGAAGTAGGAGCGGAATGCAGCAGACCTCAGACGGCGGGTTCGCCGAGGTGTACGCAGAACACGTGACGCCCGTCTGGCGCTACGTGCGCCTGCGGCTGCCCAGCGACACCGATGCGGAGGACGTGACGAGCCAGGTCTTCGAACGAGCGATGCGGTCCTGGTCGGGGTACGACGCCAGCCGCGGCCGCGTCGGCGGCTGGCTGATCGGCATTGCCCGCCACACGATCGCCGACTGGTGGCGCCGAACCGGCCGGGAGTTCCCGACCGACCTCGCGGCATCCGGCCTCGGCGAGGGGGTGGCTGACGACGATCCCGAGGGCGAGGTGCTGAGGCGCCTCGGTGCCGACGAGGTACGACGCCGGCTGGGTGTGTTGACGCCGCGGGAGCGGGAAGCCGTGGCCCTCCGGTTCGGCAGCGAGCTCAACTCGACCGAGATCGCGGAGATCCTCGGCGTCACTCCGAGTGCGGCTCGGATGTTGTTGCACCGCGGAATCGGCCGGTTGCGGGAGGTGATGGGCGATGTCTGACGACTTCGATGCCGAGATCCTGGACACGTCGATCGATGACGTCCTGTCCGGCCGTGCCGGCTCGGACGCTGACCCGGGAGTGCTCTGGCTTGCTGCCGCGGCACGACCGACGCCCCCTGCCTCCCTCGTTGCGCGCATCGATGCATCGATGCGGCCAGCCGCTGCTCCAGCGCCAGCGAAGGTCCCGGCGCGTGAACGGCCCTTCCTGGAGGACCGGCCCAGCCTGGTCCTGAGCGCCGTCGCCGCCGCCCTTGCCTTCGCGTTCGTGTTCCAGGCGCTGGGCAACATCATCGCGGGGGACTGGATCGCGGAGAACCTCGGCGAGCCCCACGGCCCCCACGCCTACTTCGAGGGTGCCCTGGCCATGACGGCGGCAGGGGTCTGCGCGCTGGCCGCGGCCGTGCGCCGGTCGTGGGCGGGCGTGTCGGTCCTGACCTGTTCCCCGCTCGCGTTGAGCCTCGGCGTGCACGGTCTCGGCGAGATCGGGGAGTTCGCCGCCGGCGCCATCCTGCATGTCACCGAAGGCACGCTCGGACTGCTGCTGATCGCGGCCTGGTGGTGGGACCGACGTGACACCTCGCGCCGTTCCCGCGAAGAACGGGCATGACGACACCCTCCCCAGGGACGCCCGTGCGGGCGTTCGGCATCGTGCTCGCCGTTCCCCAGACCGTGATCGGCGTCTGGGCGTCACTGAGCCCGCGCGGCTGGTTCGACAACTTCCCGGGCCTGGGTCCGGCGCTCGTGGCAGCCGAACCGCCGTACAACCAGCACCTGGTGACCGACGCGGGCGCCGGGTTCCTGGCGATCGGCCTTCTCCTGCTGGGCGCCTGCGTGTTCGGAGGAGCCCCCGAGATCCGGATGGCGGCGATCGCCCACCTGATCTTCAGCGTCCCGCACCTGATGTATCACGCCGCGCATCCCTCGCCGCTGCTCCCGGCCGTCAACGACGTCCTCAACGTGGTCCTGCTCGGCGCCGAAGTGGCGGCCGGACTGGTCCTGATCGTCCTCACCACTCACCGAAAGGCCATGGCATGGGCATCCTGAAGCGAATCTGGGTCTACCTGAAGGTGATGCGCAAGGCGAAGCGCAACCGCGGCGACCTCTACGGCTGGTTGGTACGACGCCCGCAGCTTCTCGTCGCACAGGGAACCTACGAGTCGTCCCTGATGTTGATGGGACGGCTCCCTGCTGCGCTCAAGACGCTCGCGATCGCCAAGGCGGCGATGATCGTGAACTGCGAGTACTGCCTGGACATCGGCGCCGAGATCGCGCGCACGGAAGGCATCTCCGACGAGAAGCTCGCTGCGCTGCTGGAGCCCGACGGCAACCCGGCGCTCAGCGCCGACGAACAGCTCGTGGTCGCGTTCTCCGCGGCGATCTCGGCGTCGCCGGCGGAGGTTCCCGACGAACTGCGGGCGCGTCTCAACGAACGCTTCACCCGGGCGCAGCTGACCGAGCTCGCGGCCGAGATCGCCTGGGAGAACCAGCGGGCACGGCTAAATCAGGCGCTCGGCGTGCGTCCCTCGGGGTTCTCGGACGGGTCGTTCTGCCTCATCCCGGAGCCGAGCCGCCAGGGCTGAGCCCGGCGCCGGCCGAAGGGGCCAGCTCGTGGTGCAGGGGCGGCTGCCACCCGCGCAACCCGTAGACGTGGTCGATGCTCAGCTTCACCTGCTCGGCCTCGGCGACGGGGACCAGTGCGATCGAGCAACCGCCGAACCCACCGCCCGTCATCCGTGCCCCCAGAGCACCGGAACGAAGTGCGGCGTCGACTGCGGCATCCAGTTCAGGGCAGGACACGGCGAAGTCGTCCCGCAACGAGGCATGGGACTCCTCCAGGAGGCGCCCGAGCGCGACCCAGTCCTGTGTGTCGACGGCAGCCACGACGCCGCGGACTCGAGCGTTCTCCGTGACCACGTGCCGGGTGCGGGCGCGCTCGACCGGGTCAGTCAGGACGTCGAGATCGGCTGTTGTCGCTTCTCGCAGTGATGCGACCCCCAGTGTCGTGGCCGCCGCTTCGCACTCGGCACGTCGCTGGGCGTACCCGCCGTCGCCGTCGGCCAGGGAGTGGCGCACTCCGGTGTCGGTCACGATGACCGTGAGGCCGGCTTCACTGAACGGCAACGTGACCGGCACGGCCGACGGGTTGGTCGGGTCGGCGAAGTCGATCAGCACGGCCTGGTCGACGGCACCCAGCAGGCTCGCGAGCTGGTCCATGCCACCGGTGGGCGCACCGACGTACTCCGTCTCGGCACGGCGACAGGCCTCGGCGAGGTGCAGGCGTGCGGCGGTGTCCAGCTCGTGCCCGAGGAGGCCGGCGAGTCCGACCGCGACCGCGCACTCCAGCGCGGCGGAGCTGGACAGCCCACCCCCGAGCGGGATGGTCGAGGAGATCGTGATGTCGAGGCCGGGCACCTGCCACCCGTCCTGGCCCAGCGCCCAGATCACCCCGGCGACGTACGACGTCCAGCCGGTCACGGCACGCGCCGACACGTCGTCCAGCGACCCTGACCACGGCTCGCCCTTGTCGCTGGCGATCGTGAGCCCGCGGTCCTCACGGACCGTCAGCGTCGCGGTGCACGCGAGCGGGATCGCATAGGGGAGGCAGAGTCCGTGGTTGTAGTCCGTGTGCTCGCCGATCAGGTTCACCCGTCCGGGAGCGACCGAGGTCACGGTTGTCGGGGGCAGGGAGGACGAGGTGGTCACGGGTCCATCCTGCCCGTTGCGGTGTCGCTAGATTGTCTGCCGTGCCGCGCCCCCTGATCGTTGCCGCGACCGCGGCCGAAGCCGTCCATGTCCCTGCCGGGTTCGAGATCCTGGTGACCGGCCTCGGCAAGACCGCTGCCGCCACGTCACTCGCCCGCCATCTCGCGGCTCGCGGCGACCTGGCCGACCTGGTGGTCGTCAACATCGGCACCGCCGGCGCCCTGCGCGACGGCACCGACGGGCTGTTCGAGGTCGGGACGGTCCTCAACCACGACATCAACGCCGACGCCATCCGCGCGCTCGGCTACGACCCGCGCGAGCGTCTGGTCGTCGGCGCGAGTCCGACCGTGCTCGCGACCGGCGATGTCTTCGTGACCGATCCGGTCGTGCGGGCACGGCTCGCGGATCAGGCGCACCTGGTCGACATGGAGGGCTACGCGTTCGCCTACGTGGCGCAGGAGTTCGGCGTCCCGGTCCGGCTGGTCAAGCACGTGTCCGACAACGCGGACGAGACCGCGCTCGAATGGGTCGCGATGGTGGACCGGAGCGCGCGGGTGCTGGGGGAGTGGGTCGCGGCCGAATTCGGCTGATCAGCGGCTGCTGCTGGGCCGTCGCCCGCGCGACACCCCCACGAAGTCCTGGTGCACGTCGCTGTCGGCGGAGCGCAGCCACAGCAGGGCCACGCTCGTCGGCTCCAGGTCGACGGGACGCTGGACCACGTCCTTGCGGTGGTGGAGGCGCGCCACGGACATCGGCACGATGACGATCCCGGTACCGGAGGCAGCCACCTCGATGGCGTCCTTCACGGACATCGGCGGGAACGCGAGCTGGTCGACGCTCGGCGTCCAGCCGGACGGGTGCGGCAGGACCAGTTGCTCCTCGCCCAGGTCCTCCAGCGGGATCGGCGAGTCGGCGTCGGCAGCCGCCACGAAGTGCTCCAGGCCCGCGACCACGACCGGCACCTCGTCGTACAACTTCACACAGTGGAGGGGGGTGGGCGACTCGAGGTCGACGGGCAGTCGGGCGATCACCATGTCGGCGGTGCCGTCATCGAGTACGGCGCGCTGCTGGTCCTGCTCGATGGGCTGCAGCTCGAGCCGGATCCGGGGGTTGCGCTCGCGCCAGGCACGGGCCCACTTGTCGGGGGTCACGCCGGAGACGAAGGCGACACGCAGCTGCTGCATGTGCCCACGATCCCAGACGTGACCCCCTGGGGGAGGATCAGGCCTGGGCCATCAGCCCGAACTGCACGGCGCCCGTGTCGTCCACGCCGGCGTCGAGCACCATCGCATCGAGCTGCTCGGCTGCCTTCGGGTCGAGAAAGACCGTCGCTCCGTCCTGTTCCACGACGCGGTCCCCGGCCGCTGGTTCCTCACTCGCCACCACGGTGAATCCCGCTTCGGCGGCGGTGATGCGGAGTCCAGCGGTGTCCGGCACGGTGGACACATCGGTCATCTGCTTGACGATCGTGCAGGCGTTCTCAGTCAGGGTGAGCATGGTTGCCTTCCCGGTTCGAGGTCAGAGACCCCTCCCAAGGTTGCACGCGCGTGGTCACCGTTCAAGGACGACGACCGACAAGGGGGTCCCCGATGCGGTGTCCGCGGCCACCCTTTGCTAACGTTTCCACGCACTCGTCCGGGTGGCGGAATTGGCAGACGCGCTAGCTTGAGGTGCTAGTGCCCGTATTAGGGCGTGGGGGTTCAAGTCCCCCCTCGGACACCAACGTGATGTGGCCTCTGACCTGCGGAAACGCAGCAGGGGCCACAGTGCGTTCTGGTGCACGGAGCACCAGCGGAGCCCAGGTCGCCGCACAGTGCCGATTCGCCAGTTTCGCGAGTCCAGGTGGTCCGCTGGTGCCCGGACCAGATTCCCACAGGTGGCTTGCACCGACGGTTGACGAGATCAGGCGGCGAACCTAGGTTCGGGGTCACTTGCTGAGCTCGTTGACGTGCTCGGGCCGCACGCGGATTGCGAACTGGCTCGAACGCCCCGCGTTCCGATGGCCGAACAAGACGTTGCCATCGAAGGCACGATTCGTGCCTGTCAGCGCGCACTTCGAAAGGGACCCGGAATCGAAGGGATGAGCGCCCCGCCGACGGTCGCGATGGCGGCGCTGTTCGTCTGCACCCTGTTGGCCGCCACGGGCTGTGGTGAATCTGCTGGGGAAGGCGACTGCACGCAGGCTCTGAGGTTCCGAGACGAGACGTATCTCAGCTACGCCTCGTCGGACCTGGGTGTCGCCGATCGTGATCTCGGACCAGGCGACCTGGTTGCGTGTGCCGACGACGGCGGCGCCAGCCAGGAGGGCGACAGGGTCGAGTCGGTGCGCGTTCACAGCATCGACGACCAGGACTCCGCCCAGGTCGTCGGGGTGGAGATCGAGGGGCGCCTCGATCTCTACTTCCGCGACGGGATGGACTCCAAGGAGATCGACCGATTGATCGAGGATCTGACGTGACCAGCAGCGCTCGCCACCGCACATGTGGCGGGCACCGCTCTGGCAGCTAGCCTGCCGCAATGACGATGACCGCCAGCCAGATCGCGGCGTCCGTCCGCGCCGGCGAGACCTCAGCACGCGACCACACCCGGTCGGCACTCGATCGCATCGTGGACCTCGACGGTCCGGTGGGTGCCTTCCAGGTCGTCCGCGCCGATCGCGCCCTCGACGAGGCCGATGCCGTGGACCGAAGGTCGGATCGATCGGTCCTTCCCCTCGCCGGGGTCCCGATCGCGATCAAGGACAACGTCCAGGTCGCCGGAGAGCCGATGCGCGACGGCGCGGCGGGCAGCGATCCAGCGCCACAGGAGACAGACCACGAAGTCGTACGACGCCTGCGGGCGGCGGGTGCCGTGGTCGTCGGCCTGACCCGGGTGCCCGAGCTCTGCGTCTTCGGCGCGACCGACTCGACCTTCGGCGTGACCCGCAACCCGCTGGACCTGGGCCGCACGCCCGGCGGGTCCTCCGGCGGGTCGGCGGCAGCGGTCGCGGCGGGGATGGTCCCTGTCGCGCACGGCAACGACGGCATGGGATCGATCCGGATCCCCGCCGCCTGCTGCGGTCTCGTGGGCATCAAGCCCGGCCGCGGCGTCGTACCGGCCGAGCTCGGCAACGGCTCCTGGTTCGACATGTCCGAGAACGGACCGCTGGCCACGACGGTGGGCGATGCGGCCCTCGTGCTCTCGGTGATGGCCGACCGACCGGATCTCGCAGAGCTGCAGGAGCCACGCGCCCTGCGCATCGCCCTCTCAACCAAGGTGCCGATGCCCCTGAACCCGCTGCACAAGGACTGGCGGGGAGCCGCCGTGTCGACCGCCGACCTGCTGCGGTCCGCCGGCCACACGGTCAGCGAGGCCGACCCGAGGTACGGACAGACCCTCGCCGCGAGCGAGATCGCGCGCTGGACCGCCGGTACGGAGCTGGATGCGCAGTGGCTCGTGGATCGTGGCCAGATGGCGAAGCGCACGCGGCGCCATGCCGCAGTGGGGCGGATGGTCCTCAAGGCCGGTCTCCCCAAGGAGAAGGGACGAGCGGCCTGGATCGCTCGCGCCGAGCGGCTCTTCGCCGACCACGACGTCCTGTTGACCCCGGCGCTCGCGCGCTATCCGAAGTCGTCGGCCGCGTGGTCGGAGCGAGGATGGCTCGCCAACGTGATCTCGGACGCACGCCACGCGCCGTTCGCTGCGCCGTGGAACCTTGCCGGGTGGCCCGCGATCGTCGTACCGGCGGGCACGGGGACGGGGAGTACGCCGCTCGCGGTCCAGGTCGTGGCCAGGCCCGGTGGCGAGGGTCTCCTGCTCGGCCTTGCTGCCCAGCTGGAAGCGATCCGACCGTGGCGCAAGGAACCGTAGGTCAGTCCTCGCTCCGGTCGACCTCGTTGCCCTCCAGGTCGTAGTTGATGGACGCGTTCTGGCTGAATTCGTTGGAGACGTAGGCCGAGATCCAGACGTTGGCACGGTCGGGGAACGTGTCGTCGGGCTTGCGGATGATCAGGTAGCAGTCACCCGGGTCGTCGATCAGCGTCGCCACCTCGTCGCACATGTCTGCGAAGTGCGTGGCGTCGATGTCGGCCAGGTCGAAGACCTCGTCGTCGCTGGTGCCCTTCGTCGACTCGCTCAGGCTGCCGCCCCAGCGGTAGCTGATCTCCCGCTCGTCGTTGGGTGCGACGGGCACGTCGACGACGGCGTACTCGGGATAGACCACGGCCTCGAAGACCTCCGTGGAGCCGGTCTCCTCCTCGAGGTCCTCGAGCATGCTGGCGAAGCCCTCGACCGTCTGCGGTTCGCCGCCGTCGAAGGCGGACCTGGCGATCGAGACGACGCCCCACCCGACCGCCCCGAGCACAGCGGCGCCGACCAGGAGCAGGGGCAGAGCCGGACTCCGCCGCAGGACGGTGCGCTGCTTGATCGTGCGCGGCTTCGTCGGGGGAGTCGGCGGAGCAGGCGGCCGGTACGGCTCGATCTTCCCGGCGGGCTCTCCCTCCGGGGACGGGTCCGGGTTGTAGGTCTTCCACTCGTCGGGAGGAGTCACGCTCCCACGGTATCGCTCCGGCGCCGTGCAACGATGAGGCCATGGACGGTCTTCACCGCGCCGATGGCGCCCTGGATGTCGCTGGTGAAGTCGTCGATCTCTGTCGTGAGCTGATCCGGATCGACACCTCGAACTACGGCTCTGCCGAAGGTCCGGGGGAGCGCAAGGCGGCGGAGTACGTCGCCGGGTTGCTCGACGAGGTCGGGATCGCGGCGGAGATCATCGAGACCGCGCCGGGCCGCGCCAACGTCGTGGCGCGGTGGGGCGGGACCAGCGACCGCAGCGACGCCCTCCTGCTGCACGGCCACCTCGACGTCGTACCCGCGGCCGCCGAGGACTGGCAGGTCCACCCGTTCAGCGGCGAGGTGCACGATGGGTACGTCTGGGGACGCGGGGCCGTCGACATGAAGGACTTCGACGCGATGCTGCTCTCGGTGGTCCGCGCCCGCCAGCGGTCAGGGCGAGTCCCGGACCGCCCCGTGGTGCTCTGCTTCACCGCTGACGAGGAAGCGGGCGGCCACCAGGGCGCGGAACTCCTGATCCGTGACCACCGCGAGTGGTTCGAGGGGTGCACCGAGGCCGTCGGCGAGGTCGGCGGCTTCAGCACCACCGTCCGCGGGCAGCGGCTCTACCTGATCGAGGCCGCCGAGAAGGGCATGGCCTGGATGCGGTTGACCGCCCGCGGCCGGGCAGGCCACGGATCGATGATCAACCACGACAACGCCGTCACCCGCCTGGCTGCCGCGGTCGCGCGGATCGGCGCCCATGACTGGCCGGTGCGCCTGACGCCGACGATGAAGACCTTGCTCGCCACCGTCGCCGACATCGCCGGCACGGAGGCCACGCCCGAGAACGCGCAGGCCCTGGTCGAGGAGTTCGGCGGTGCGGCCCGGATGCTGGGTGCCGTCCTGCGGAACTCGACGAACCCGACCATGCTGGATGCGGGCTACAAGGTCAACGTCATCCCGACCGAGGCCAGCGCCCATGTCGACGGGCGTTTCCTGCCCGGGTTCGAGGACGAGTTCTTCGCGACCCTCGCCGAGCTGACCGGTGAGGGCATCGAGATCGACTACCTCTCGAAGCAGCCCCCCTGGGAGATGCCGTACGACGGCCCGCTGGTCGACGCGATGACCAGGAGCCTGCTCGCGGAGGACCCGGGCGCGATCGTGGCGCCGTACCTGATGAGCGGCGGCACCGACGCCAAGCACTTCACGAAGCTCGGCATGCGTTCCTACGGGTTCGCGCCGCTGCGGTTGCCCGAGGACCTCGACTTCACCGCGCTGTTCCACGGCGTGGACGAGCGGGTCCCCGTCGACGCGCTCGAGTTCGGGGCGCGCGTGATGGACCGGTTCCTCTCGGAAGCCTAGGCGGTTCGCACGGCCCGGATGATCTTGCGGCGCAGCACGATCCGGCGCTTGCCGTCCGGCCCGATCTGGACACGGTCCAGCTCCCAGCCACCGTGCTCGGCGCGCTCGACGAGCAGCTTGGCGACCACGTTGCGGGAGAAGTCCCGGTCGAAGACGACCCGGTCGAACTCCCACTCCACCCCACGTCCCAGCCCGCGCATCAAGCCGGGCCGGAGCAGGGCGTGGCTCATGCGGCCGATCCGGAGACGTCGTCGAGGGCCGCGCGGATCTCCGGCGGCAACGTCTTCGCCTCGGCGTCCAGCGCGACCTTGAGCTGCGCCGCGGTGCGGGCACCGACGATCGGCGCGGTCACGCCGGGGGAGTCGCGAACCCAGACGAGGGCCACCTCGAGAGGGGACCACCCGAGACCGTCGGCCGCGCGGACCACGGCTTCCACGATGCCGCGGCTCCGGTCGTCCAGGTAGGCCTCGACGAAACCGGCGAACACGGGGGAGGCAGCGCGCGAGTCCGACGGGGTGCCGGTGCGGTACTTGCCGGTCAACACACCGCGACCGAGGGGGGACCACGGGAAGACCCCGAGTCCGAGGGCTTCGACGGCGGGGAGGACCTCGCGCTCGATGCGGCGGTTCACCAGGGAGTACTCGACCTGGGTCGACGCGATCCGGGCACGACCCGGGACAGCTTCCTGCAGCGTCACCGCCCGGGCGGTCTGCCAGCCGTTGTAGTTCGAGATCCCGACGTACGACGCCCGCCCGCTGCTGACCGCGTGGTCGAGCGCACCCAAGGTCTCCTCGAGCGGGACGACGTCGGTCCAGATGTGGACCTGCCACAGGTCGACGTGGTCGGTGCGCAGGCGCTTCAGCGACGTGTCGAGGGCCCGCAGCAGCGCGCCGCGCGACGTGTCGGTGATCCGTTCGTTGCCGCGCCTCGAGATGCCGGCCTTGGTCGCCAGCACGACCTCGTCGCGCCGGACGACGTCACCGAGCAGGGAGCCGATCAGCTCCTCGGAGCGACCGTCGGTGTATCCGGCCGCTGTGTCGATCGTGGTGCCACCGGCCTCGACGTACGCGGCCAGCTGGTCCCGCGCTTCGTGCTCGTCCGTGTCCTTGCCCCACGTCATCGAGCCCAGGGCGAGCCGCGACACCTGGAGTCCGCTGGCGCCGACGTACCGCTGCTGCATGACGGACAAGGTATCCGGCCAGCCGAGGGTCGCGTGCTCGGGCACGCCGAGAGATACCTAGGATGCTGCGTTGTGGCGGACTTCCTGCAAGCGGTGTTCCTCGGTGTTCTCCAGGGCCTGACCGAATTCCTGCCCATCTCGAGCAGCGCGCACCTGCGCTTCTTCCCAGAGCTCTTCGGTTGGGGCGACCCCGGCGCAGCCTTCACCGCCGTGATCCAGATCGGTACCGAGCTGGCCGTCCTGCTCTACTTCCGCAAGGACATCTGGCGGATCGCCAAGGCGTGGACGCTGTCGCTGTTCAAGCCGGAGTACCGCGGCGCGCTCGACGCCCGGATGGGCTGGTACATCATCGTCGGTTCGATGCCGATCGTGGTTCTCGGCATCGTGCTCAAGGACATCATCGAGAAGGACTTCCGCAACCTCTGGATCATCGGCTGCGCGCTGATCGTGATGGGCCTGGTGCTCGGGTTCGCGGACCGGATCGGCAAGACCGATCGCCAGATCAAGCAGATGACGCTGCGCGACGCCGGCCTGATGGGCGGCGCGCAGGCGCTGGCCCTGATCCCGGGCGTCTCCCGCTCCGGCGCCACGCTCTCGATGGGTCGCCTGCTCGGCTACGACCGCGAGGCGGCCACGCGGTTCGCCTTCCTGCTCGCCATCCCGGCCGTGGTCGGTGCCGGGCTGTTCGAGCTCAAGGAGATCTCGGACGTGGGCAAGGCCCACCCGGGCGAGGCCGACTACGGCTGGGGCCCGACGATCACCGCACTGGTCGTGTCCTTCGTCGTGGGGTACGCCGCCATCGCCTGGCTGTTGCGCTACGTCAGCAAGAACTCCTACACGCCGTTCGTGGTCTACCGCGTGCTGCTGGGCACCGCGGTGCTCGTGCTGCTCGGCGCGGGCGTGGTCAACGCCTGAGAGCGGGCCTGGGGGCAGGCGTGATGGCCGGGTCTACCTAGAGCCAGCCGGAGCGCTTGAAGAACAGGAACAGCGCGAACGACACGCCGAACATGAGCGCCAGCGCGAACGGGTAGCCCATCAACCAGTGCAGCTCCGGCATGTGGTCGAAGTTCATGCCGTAGACGCCGGCGATCAGCGTCGGCACGGCTGCCAGCCCGATCCCCGCGGAGATCTTGCGCATGTCGTCGTTCTGCTGGACCGCGACCCGGGCCAGGTGCGCGTCGAAGGCGGTCGACAGCAGCCCGTCGAGGGTGTCGATCTCGTCCGCGGCCTGCTGCAGGTGGTCGCTGACGTCGCGGAAGAAGGGCGCTGACTCGGGCTCGATCAACGCCACCGCGCCGGCGGTGAAGCGCCGCATCGGCTCACGCAGCGGGAGCACCGCCCGTCGTACCTCGGAGAGCTCGCGCTTGAGGATGTAGATGCGGTTGGCGTCGCTGGTGCGGTTGTTGGAGAAGACGGAGGTCTCCACCTCGTCGACGTCGGTCTGCAGCTCGGCGACAACACCGGTGTAGCCGTCCACCACGGCGTCGCAGACGGCGTACACGACGGCGGACGGGCCGTGGTCGAGCACGGCCTGCTTCTGTTCGAGGGCTCGCCGCGCATCACTGAGCGAGGAACCACGACCGTGCCGGACCGTGATCACGAAGTCGGGGCCGATGAACATGTTGATCTCGCCGGTCTCGACGGCGTCGTCCTCGTCGACGTACCAGAGCGTCTTGAGGACCAGGAAGAGGCTGGACTCGTACTGCTCCAGCTTGGGCCGCTGGTGGGCCACGACCGCGTCCTCGACGGCGAGCGGGTGCAGTCCGAACGCGTCGGCGATCTCCGCCAGCTCGATGTGGCTGGGTTCGTACAGGCCCACCCAGACGAAGTCGTGCTCGTTCTGCGCGGCCTCGCGGAGCGCCTGGTAGTCGTGCGGGGTGCACTCGACCGGCACCCGCTGACCGTGGCGGTAGACGGCGCTGTCGACGATCACGAGGCAACGGTAGTGGCTAGGCTCCCCGACATGGCCACCCTGCTGCTCGTCCGCCACGGGCGCACCACCGCCAACGCGTCCGGCGTCCTGGCCGGGCGCACGCCCGGGGTCGTCCTGGACGACCGGGGCATCGAGCAGGTCGGTGCGGCAGGAGAACGCATCGCGTCGGTGCCCGTCGTCCGGCTGGTCACCAGCCCCCAGGAACGCTGCCGCCAGACCGCCGCGGCGGTGGGAGCAGCCCAGAAGGCGGCCGGACACCCGACGACCCGCGCCCGGACCGAGCGCGCGCTGGCCGAGTGCGACTACGGCGACTGGCAGGGCCAGGCGATCAAGGTCCTCCTCAAGGAACCGCTGTGGCGCACCGTCCAGCACCAACCGTCCGCCGTGACCTTCCCCGGCGGCGAGTCGATGGTCGCGATGCAGCACCGGGCCGTTTCCGCCGTACGACGGCTGGACGCCGAAGTGACCGAACAGCACGGTGCACACGCGGTCTGGGTGGCGGTCAGCCATGGCGACATCATCAAGTCGCTGCTCGCCGACGCCCTCGGCATGCACCTGGACCTGTTCCAGCGGATCAACGTCGACCCGGCGTCGATCTCCGTCATCCGCTACGGCCCCGACCGGCCGCACGTACTGGCGACCAACACCCACGAAGGTGACCTCTCGTGGCTGGCAGCACCCCCCGCGAAGGATGCAGGCGGCGCGTCCGGAGCGGTCGTCGGAGGCGGCGCGGGACCGTCGTGACCAGGCCTCGCTAGGGTTCTTCCATGCCGATCGTTCACTCCTTCGACCCGCCCGAGCGCTTCGTCGCCGGCACGGTGGGCGAGCCCGGCAGTCGCACCTTCTTCATCCAGGCGGTCGACGGGAAGCGGATCGTCTCGGTCGCACTGGAGAAGCAGCAGGTCGAAGCGCTGGCACAGCGCGTCGACGAGCTGCTCGACGAGGTGATCGCGGAGGGCACCGCCCGCGTCGTCGTACCGGCGGTGGCGCCACTGGCTCTGATCGACGATGCGCCGATGGCCCTGCCGATCGAGGAGGAGTTCCGCGCCGGGACCATGACCCTCTCCTGGGACCCCGAGGACGAGCGCGTGGTGATCGAGGTGTTCCCGATCGGGGAGGAGCCGGCGGAGCTGTCCGACGGCGATGACCCCGCGGAGATGCTCCTGGTCCGCCTCGAGCCCGGCCAGGCTCGGGCCTTCGTGCAGCGAGCCGAGTCGATCATCGGCGCCGGCCGTCCGTCGTGCCCGTTCTGCGGCCACCCCATCGACCCCGACGGCCACCTGTGTGTGCGGGCCAACGGGTTCAAGCGACGCGACCCCTGATCCGGCACCGTGGGTGACCTGACGATCAAGGGCCGGATCATGCCGGCCTCGAACGCGACGTTCCTCGGGGACCTCGACGGCCGCGAGGTCGTCTACAAGCCGGTCGCGGGGGAGCGCCCGCTCTGGGACTTCCCCGACGGCTCGCTCGCCCACCGCGAGATCGCCGCCCACCTCGTCTCCGCCGCCAGCGGCTGGGACATCGTTCCCCGCACCTGGTGGGACGAGGGACCGCACGGTCCCGGCATGTTCCAGGAGTGGCAGGAGGTCGACCCCGAACAGGACGCGGTGACCCTCGTCGCCGCGGGGGAGACCCCGGACGGCTGGATCGCCGTCATGGACGGGCTCGACGACCGCGACCGGCCGATCTCCCTCGTGCACGAGAACACCGCTGCGTTGCGCCGGATGGCGGTCTACGACGTCATCGTCAACAACGCCGACCGCAAGGGCGGCCACGTGCTGGCGATGAGCGACGGCCGCCGCCTCGGTGTCGACCACGGAGTCGCCTTCCACCATGATCCGAAACTCCGCACGGTCCTGTGGGGGTGGGCGGGCTCGGCGCTGGCCGATGACGAGGCGGCCGTCGTACGCGCCTTGCTGGCCGACATCCGCGGTGACCTCGGCGAACAGCTGGGGTTCCACCTCGCGGAGCACGAGATCGAGGCGCTCGAACGACGAACCCAGCGGCTCCTCGCGGCCGGTGAGCTGCCCGGACCGTCCCGTCACGGGCCGGCCATTCCCTGGCCGCCGTTCTGACCAGTGCGGTTGGCGCTGGATCCAGCAACTAGCATCAGCCCCATGCGCGCATGGAACGCACCGGGCATCCCGGTCCTACCGGTCACCGGCCCTCCGGTCGTCCTCCACGACACCTCCACCGGCACCAAGGTGGAGACGAGCCCCGACGGTCCCGCGCGCCTCTACGTCTGCGGCATCACGCCGTACGACGCCACGCACATCGGTCACGCCAACACCTACATCGCGTTCGACCTGCTCAACCGCGCCTGGCGCACCGCCGGGCATGACGTCCGATACGTCCAGAACGTCACCGACGTCGACGACCCGCTGCTCGAGCGGGCCACCAAGGTCGGCGTCGACTGGGTCGAGCTCGCCGAGCGCGAGACGGAGCTCTTCCGCCACGACATGGAGGCCCTGCGGGTGCTTCCTCCGGTCGAGTACGTCGGCGCGGTGGAGTCCATCCCGCTCGTGATCGAGCTGCTCCAGCGCCTGGACGCGGGCGGCTCGCTGTACCGCGTCGAGTCCGACCTCTACTTCTCGGTGGCAGCCGACCCCGCCTTCGGCGAGGAGTCCCGCTACGACCGCGAGACGATGCTCCGCTTCTTCGCCGAGCGTGGCGGCGACCCGGACCGCCCGGGCAAGAAGGACCCGCTCGACTGCGTGGTCTGGCGCGGCGAACGCGAGGACGAGCCGTCGTGGGACAGCCCGTTCGGCAAGGGCCGGCCCGGCTGGCACATCGAGTGCGCCGCCATCGCGCTCCAGCACCTCGGGTCCGGGTTCGACGTCCAGGGCGGCGGCAGCGACCTGGTCTTCCCGCACCACGAGATGTGTGCCGGCCACGTCCAGGTGGCCACGGGCGAGCGCTTCGCCAAGGCCTACAGCCACGCCGGCATGGTCGCGTACGACGGCCAGAAGATGTCGAAGTCGCTGGGCAACCTCGTCTTCGTGTCAGCGTTGCGCAACAGCGACATCGACCCGATGGCGATCCGCCTCGCGTTGCTGCGCCACCACTACCGCACCGACTGGGAGTGGACCGACGACCAGCTCTGGACGGCCGTCGACGACATCGCCGACCTGCGCCGCGCGCTCGCGCTGGGCGACGGCGCTCCGGCGGCGCCCGTCGTCCAGGAGATCCTGGCCGCGCTGGCCGACGACCTGGACGCCCCGCGGGCCACCGCCGCGGTCGACGCATGGGTCAAGGCGACCCTCGGCACCGACGGACTCGCGGACAACAGCGACACCGAGGCGTCGATGACCCTGCTGCCCGTCCTCGACGCAGCGCTCGGCCTCAGCCTCTAGCCGGCAGCGCGGCGGGAGGCGTCGGCGGCAGCTTGCTGCCCGTCCCTGCGTCGGAGACGCGCTCGGCCAGTTGACTCAGTCGTCGTCCCGGCGCTTCAAGTAGCGCTCGAACTCCCGCGCGATCGCCTCGCCCGAGGCTTCGGGGAGGTCGACGGTGTCGCGCGACTCCTCGAGCTCGCGGACGTAGTCGGCGATGTCCTCGTCCTCCTCGGCGAGCTCGTCGACGCCGCGTTCCCACGCCCGGGCCTCCTCGGGCAGGTCGCCGAGCGGGATCGGTGTCTCGAACAGGTCCTCCAGGCGCACCAGCAGCGCCAGGGTCGCCTTCGGGCAGGGAGGCTGCGCGACGTAGTGGGGGACGGCTGCCCAGAACGACACGGCGGGGAGATCGATCCGGGCGCAGGCGTCCTGCAGCACGCCGACGATGCCGGTCGGCCCCTCGTAGGTGGACTGCTCCAGGGAGAGCTGGTCCATCAGGTCGGGCTCGGTCGAGGACCCCGACACGGGGATGGGCCGGGTGTGCGGGCTGTCGGAGAGCAGCGCACCCAGGGTGATCAGCAGCTCGCCGCCGAGGTCGTCGATCGTCGAGAGCAGCTCGGCCGTGAACTGCCGCCAGCGCATGTTCGGCTCGATGCCACGGATCAGGATGACGTCGCGGTCCAGGTCCGGCGGTGAGGCGACGGCGACGTGCGTACTGGGCCAGTTGAGCTTGCGGAAGCCGTTCTCGTCGATCCCGACGACCGGCCGATTGACCTGGAAGTCGTAGTACTCGTCCGGGTCGATCACGGCCACCACCCGCGCGTCCCACACCTTCATGAGGTGGTCGACCACGGCTGTTGCGGACTCTGCGGCGTCATTCCAACCCTCGAACGCAGCGATGACCACCGGACGCACGAGCTCGGGGACCGTCTCGATCTCCATCACAATGCCGAGCCTAGTCCCCGGTTCCCGGTACCATCTGCAGAAGTCGAGAGGCGTTGCAACGGATGCAGATCACGAGGTCTGGTCCGCCACGCTCGGCCAGAGCAAGGACGCCTTCCGTTACGGAAGGAATGTACGTGAACGCCTGGGAGCCGAACATCCGCCCCGATTGCACCGACGAGCTCACGCGCGCGCTCGGCGAGCGGATCCTGGTCATCGACGGCGCCATGGGCACGGCCATCCAGCGCGACCGGCCCGACGAGGCCGGCTACCGCGGCGAACGGTTCAAGGACTGGCCCAGCGACGTCCAGGGCAACAACGACCTCCTGACGATCACGCAGCCGCAGATCATCGCGGGCATCCACCGCGAATACCTCGAGGCCGGCGCGGACATCCTCGAGACCAACACGTTCAACGCCAACGCGGTCTCGCTCGCCGACTACGACATGGCCGACCTCTCCTACGAGCTCAACTACGCCGGTGCCGCGCTGGCCCGGGCGGAGTGCGACAAGGTGAGCACGCCCGAGAAGCCGCGCTACGTCGCCGGTGCCCTCGGCCCGACCACGCGTACGGCGTCGATCTCCCCGGACGTCAACGACCCCGGTGCCCGCAACGTCTCCTACGACCAGCTGGTCGCGGCCTACCTGGAGGCCGCCAACGGACTGGTCGACGGTGGATCGGACCTGATCTTCATCGAGACGATCTTCGACTCGCTCAACGCCAAGGCCGCGATCTTCGCCGTCGAGACGCTGTTCGAGGAGCGCGGCCGCCGCTGGCCGGTCGTCATCTCGGGCACCATCACCGATGCCTCGGGCCGCACCCTCTCGGGGCAGGTCACCGAGGCCTTCTGGAACGCCATGCGGCACGCGAAGCCCCTGGCCATCGGCCTGAACTGTGCCCTGGGTGCCCCGGAGATGAGGCCCTACATGGCCGAGATCTCCCGCATCGCGGACACGTTCGTCTCGAGCTACCCGAACGCTGGTCTGCCGAACGCCTTCGGCGAGTACGACGAGTCGCCGGAGCGCCAGGCCGGGTACATCGAGGAGTTCGCCTCCGCGGGCCTGGTGAACCTGGTGGGCGGCTGCTGCGGCACGACGCCCGCGCACATCGCCGAGATCGCCAAGGCCGTCGAGGGCAAGAGCCCGCGCGTCCTGCCGACGATCGACGTGGCGACCCGGCTGTCCGGTCTCGAACCGCTGAACATCACCGAGGACTCGCTCTTCGTGAACATCGGGGAGCGCACCAACATCACCGGGTCCGCCCGGTTCCGCAACCTGATCAAGGCCGAGGACTACGACACGGCCCTGTCGGTCGCGTTGCAGCAGGTCGAGGTCGGTGCGCAGGTCATCGACATCAACATGGACGAAGGCATGATCGACGGCGTCGCCGCGATGGACCGTTTCACGAAGCTGATCGCGGCCGAGCCCGACATCAGTCGCGTGCCCGTGATGATCGACTCCTCCAAGTGGGAGGTCATCGAGGCCGGCCTGAAGAACGTCCAGGGCAAGCCGATCGTCAACTCGATCTCCATGAAGGAGGGCGAGGAGAAGTTCATCCGCGAGGCCCGGTTGTGCCGCAAGTACGGCGCCGCGGTGGTCGTTATGGCCTTCGACGAGCAGGGCCAGGCGGACAACCTGGAGCGCCGCAAGGAGATCTGTGGCCGGGCGTACCGGATCCTGACCGAGGAGGTCGGCTTCCCGGCCGAGGACATCATCTTCGACCCGAACTGCTTCGCGCTCGCGACGGGCATCGAGGAGCACGCGACGTACGGGATCGACTTCATCGAGGCGTGTGCCTGGATCAAGGAGAACCTGCCCGGCGTCCACATCTCCGGCGGCATCTCGAACGTCTCCTTCTCGTTCCGGGGCAACAACCCGGTCCGCGAGGCGATCCACGCGGTGTTCCTGTTCCACGCCATCAAGGCGGGCCTGGACATGGGCATCGTGAACGCCGGCGCCCTGGTGCCGTACGACTCGATCGACCCCGAGCTCCGGGACCGCATCGAGGACGTCGTCCTGAACCGCCGCGAGGACGCCGCCGAGCGCTTGCTGGAGATCGCCGAGCGCTTCAACAACGCCGGCGACCCCAAGGAGGAAGCGGCGGCTGCGGAGTGGCGCAGCCTGCCGGTCCGCGAGCGGATCACGCACGCCCTGGTGAAGGGCATCGACGCCGACGTCGAGGCCGACACCGAGGAGCTCCGCGCGGAGATCTCCGCGGCGGGCGGTCGCCCCATCGAGGTCATCGAGGGCCCGTTGATGGACGGCATGAACGTCGTCGGTGACCTGTTCGGTGCCGGCAAGATGTTCCTGCCCCAGGTCGTGAAGTCGGCCCGGGTCATGAAGAAGGCCGTCGCCTACCTGCTGCCGTTCATCGAGGCGGAGAAGCAGCCCGGCGACGCCGAGACCACCAACGGCACGATCGTGATGGCGACCGTGAAGGGCGACGTCCACGACATCGGCAAGAACATCGTCGGCGTCGTGCTGCAGTGCAACAACTACACCGTGATCGACCTCGGTGTGATGGTGCCTGCCCAGAAGATCCTGGACGCCGCCAAGGAGCACAACGCCGACATCATCGGCCTCTCCGGCCTGATCACCCCCTCGCTCGACGAGATGGTCAACTTCGCCGTCGAGATGGAGCGCCAGGGCCTGGAGATCCCGCTGCTGATCGGTGGCGCGACCACGTCGCGCGCGCACACCGCGGTCAAGGTCTCGCCGCGTCGTACCGGACCGGTGGTCTGGGTCAAGGACGCCTCGCGTTCGGTCCCCGTCGCCGCCGCACTGCTCGACGACAAGCAGCGCCCGGCGCTGCTCGAGGCGACCGAGGCCGACTACGCAAGCCTGCGTGAGCGGCACGCCCAGAAGCACGAGCGCCCGACCGTCACCCTGGAGAAGGCCCGGGTGAACCGGACGCCGATCGACTGGGAGGGCTACGTCCCGCCCGTCCCGCAGCAGCAGGGTGTGCGGGTCTTCAACGACTACGACATCTCCGAGCTGCGCGAGTACATCGACTGGCAGCCGTTCTTCAACGCCTGGGAGATGAAGGGGAAGTTCCCCGACATCCTCAACAACCCGGCGTCGGGCGAAGCGGCTCGCCGGTTGTACGACGACGGCCAGGACATGCTCGACCGGCTGATCAAGGAGAAGTGGCTGACCGCCAACGGCGTCATCGGCTTCTTCCCGGCCAACGCCGTCGGGGACGACATCGAGGTGTACGCCGACGAGGAGCGCACCGAGGTCGTCCAGGTGCTGCGCAACCTGCGCCAGCAGGGCGAGCACCGCGAAGGCATCCCCAACCGGTCCCTCGGCGACTTCGTGGCACCGAAGGCCACCGGCGCCGCGGACTACGTCGGCGCGTTCGCGGTCACGGCCGGGCTGGGCAGCCAGGCCAAGATCATGGAGTTCAAGGAAGCCCTCGACGACTACAGCGCCATCCTGCTGGAGTCCCTCGCCGACCGCCTCGCGGAAGCCTTCGCGGAGCGGATGCACGAGCGGGTCCGCAAGGAGTTCTGGGGCTACCAGCCCGACGAGGAGCTCACCAACGAGGCCCTCATCGGCGAGAAGTACGTCGGCATCCGCCCTGCGCCCGGCTACCCGGCCTGCCCGGAGCACACCGAGAAGCAGACCCTCTGGGAGCTGCTCGACGTCACGACCAACACCGGCATCGAGCTCACCGAGTCGATGGCGATGTGGCCCGGTGCTGCCGTCAGCGGCTGGTACTTCTCGCACCCGCAGTCGCAGTACTTCGTCGTGGGCCGCCTGGCCCAGGACCAGGTCGCGGACTACGCCACCCGCAAGGGCTGGACGCTGAAGGAGGCCGAGCGCTGGCTCGGTCCCAACCTCGGCTACAACCCCGAGGACTAGCGGTGGTTGAGGTGCGAGCGCAGCGAGCCTCGAAACCCAAGGCAGTCCTGTGGGACATGGACGGCACCCTCGTCGACACCGAGCCGTACTGGATGGCCACGGAGTCGGAGATCGCGGAGACCCACGGCGGGACGTGGACCCACGAGGACGCGATGCACCTGGTCGGCAACGACCTGCTCGTGTCGGGGGAGTACATCAAGGCGAAGCTCGGTCTGGCGCAGACGGCCGAGGAGGTGGTGGAGATGCTGCTCGACGGCGTCGTCGAGCAGGTCCGCCACGCCGTGCCGTGGTGCCCGGGTGCCCGCGAGCTGTTGCTGGCGCTACGCGACGCCGGCGTCCCGTGCGGGCTGGTGACGATGTCCTACCAGCGGTTCGTGGCGCCGATCCTCGAACACCTGCCACCGGAGACGTTCCGGGTGATCGTCACCGGTGACATGGTCAGCCAGGGCAAGCCCCACCCGGAGGCCTACCTCACGGCTGCGGCCGCGCTCGGCGTCGACCCCGCGGACTGCATCGCCATCGAGGACTCACCGACCGGAGCGCGTTCGGCGGAGGCCGCCGGCTGTCGCGTCCTGGTCGTCCCGAACCACGTGCCGGTGCCCGAGGGTCCCGGTCGGACGTTCCAGGAATCGCTCGAGGGGCTCACTCCGGAGGCGTTGGGCTCACTGCTCTGATCGGGATCGTCGGGCCGGCAGCGTTTCGCGGCAGTTTCGTCGCCTCATTGACGGCACCTACCGCGGCTGGGACTCTGAATTGCAATGAGAGGAAGGTCCGACAAGGAGTTCGCGCCCGCTTTGGGGCGAGCGGTCGCCGCCCGACCGCGCCCGCGCGGGGCGGTGCGCAAATGGGTTCCGCACGACGACCGTAGCGAGCGGCCCGACCATGCGGCCCTCCACACCCTCCAGCACACCGCAGGCAACAAGGCTGTCGTGTCGCTGGTCGCGGCCACACTGCAGCGCACACCTCCAGGCGCGCCGCCCGTGCTCAACATCCCCGCCGCTCACGCCCACACGCTGCCGGGTGCGACGGCGCAGCCGCGCGGATCGACGAGGACAGCGGTTGCCGTGAGCGATGCCGAGGTTCGCGAGGTCTACGCCCAGGACCCGGGGCGTGTCCGCCGCAGCTGGCAGGACGATTGGCACGCCCAGATGTACAGCCTGGACAAGGGCGCCGGCCCGGTACCGACTGCGTACCGGATCGGAAACCTCATCCTGGTCCATCCGACCTACCAGGGCATGGCATCGGAAATGCCGGACTGGACCAAGGACACGAAACCGATCATCGTCGCCGCCCAGCCAGCAGCTGTCGAAAGTGCGCCGGCCAAGGTCGCGCCGCCGCGCGACGTCACCCCTGGTCCGAACGGCACGATGGTCTCCTCCGCACCGGAGCCGGCCGGCAAGAAGGCAGGCCAGCCGCGAGCGTGGAAGCGCCCCGATTCCTGGGCAACCGCGTTCCCTGCGCGGCGGAGCGAGGTCGAGGCGGCCTACAAGAAGGACCCGTCCACGGTCGTCCGGAGCAACACCCTCGCCTTCCACCAGTTCATCTGGAGGCAGGACCAGGGCGTGGGAAAGAACGTACCGCGCTCCTACCGCATCGGCAGCCGCTTCTACGTCGCGCCGAACTGGGTGGGCTCCGCAACCCCGCTGCCCGACCACAGCGTCCCACGGGTCGACCCGACCAAGGTCGTCGCGCTGCCAGGGACCACCCACCACACGGGCGGCACGGTTCGCAACAGCACAACCGCCGTCACCGAAAGCGCCACCGGGCAGACCAAGGTGACCACGCGCAAGCGCGAACTCGGGACGGCCACCGTCACCGAAGAGGAATCCTCTGGCGGCGTCACTCGCAAGAAGGAGCGCTACACGGCCATCGGCAAGGGCGGCAAGCCCGGAGTGGCGTGGGGCAAGAGCGAATCGGTCAGCCCCGACGCCGAGACCTCGTCGACCAAGTCGTCGCACGGTTCTGCCAACGTCGCGATAGTCGATCCGAAGCTGACGGTCGGGCAGACCTGGGGCAAGGAACGTGTCGAGGGCACCGACGACTCTGGTTCACTGCGCAACCCTGTCCGCCAGGTGAAGACGGGCACGACGACGGGTGCGGCCGGGGAGCTCGGCGCGGACGGTGCCGGCGGAAGCCTGACCCGCACGAACACCCGTGCCACTGGCACGAAGTCGAGCACATCGGGGGGCGGCAAGCTCGACCTGGACGGCAACTCGTCGGCGAACATCACGAAGGGTATCGAGAGCAAGGGTGGACACAGCGCCTCGGTGAGCGGCGGGACCCAGCACAGGGTCTCCGCGGAGGCTCCGGAGCAGGTCGCGTCGGGCGTTTGGGAGGTGCGCTACACCGTCCAGGACACCCGCTCTGCGGGCGTGAATGTCTCGGCCAAGGGCCCGGGGATGATCGGCGCGGGTGCCGGGGCCAGCAGGAGCTCGGGCACAGCCCGCACCGGTTCGCGTCAGTTCACTTCCGAGGCCTCTGCCAAGGCGTTCCAGAAGAATGTGGCCAAGCACGTCGACGGCCTCGCCGCACTGATGGAGAAGTCGCCCACGACCGTCGCCGGGGCGCTTTCCATCCCGATCGGCGAGGCACGCGGCGTCGCATCGTCGAGCGGCAGGAGCGTCAACGCTTCGGTCTCGCTCGGCGCTTCCGCCGGCCGGACGGAGAGCACGTCGTCCTCCCAGGAGATCTCGGTACGTCGTACCGGCGACAAGACGGTCGAGGTCACCCGCGCGGTGTCTTCCAGCGACGTCGGCGACTGGGGCATCAGCGGGCTCGGGCTGAGCAACGAAAAGGGCAGCTCACGCTCGCAGATGTTCGAGGTCACGTACACGTTCGACCTCGGGCAGAAGGTCGACATACGCGCCTTTGAGGCGCTCTGTCAGTCGGGCGCCCCTCCCGGACGGCCGCCGAAGCGCACGGTCAAGCTGACCTCGGCACAGGACCACGACGATGTCGGCTTCCTCGGCGGCAAAGCATCCTGGAAGGGCGGGACGTCGGAAAGGGTGACGACCGACGAGACCGGGAAGCGCGAGGACTACAGCGGCCACCAGTCGCACGACCAGGACCCGGGATGGGTGCTCAAGAACATCTTCGGCGAGGACACGATGCACTCGAAGGCCGAGATGGTTCGCTCGCAGGCCAACGACAAGGACGCCGGCGCCAAGGCGGTGTTCACGCTCTCCGGCGACTCCGGCGCGAACAACCGGGAGGAGTTCGCGAAGATCTTCGGCACCTCCGGTATGACAGGGAAGGCGCGGGCCTCCGGCAGCTGGACGCTGAGCGCCGAGGTGCCACGCGAGGCAGTCAAGAGGCTCGAGGCCGTCCACCGAGAGATGGGTCGCGCCGCCAACCTCGACGAGAAGATGCGGATCTACGCGCGGCTGGTCAAGGAGAACGGCGCCACGATGCTCGGCGCCCAGGTCGGCATGTCCAGCGAGCGGTGGAGCCTCGAGCTCAAGGGCGACCCGAACTTCCCCGGCGAGGCCGGCCGGCGGCGCCTCGATGCCCTCGCCAAGGAAGCGCTCGTGAAGCTGAAGCGCGAGCCGGCCGCGGCGACGACGATGGCCGCCCAGCTCGACACGGAACTCGCAGCGCTCGCCAAGCGCCAGAAGGAGGTGGGTGACCCGAACAAGTACACCGACCTACCCGGACGGCTGCGCAAGCAACAGCTCGCCGTGATCGCTCGGCACATCGAGAACCTGTCACGGGTGCGGCGCGAGGCGCAGACGGTCAGCGCACTGCACGGCGGCGACGCCGTCACGGCACGGTCGACGAACAAGGACCCCGCCACCGCCAAGCTGGAGCAGGAGATGGCGGACAAGAGCCGCGCGGCCGCCGCGCTGAGCGCCGAGTCCCAGGAGGGGCTGCGCGCACTGGGTGCAGTGCTCAAGAGCGGCCACGTCGTCGTCGCCGACGACATCGACGAGGCCTCTGAAAGGATGCATACCTCGCACGCCCTCGAAAACATCCGCGACGCCGACTCTGCCTCGTTCCGCGCCAAGACTGGAGTCGCCCTGGTCGACGAACACCGCGACAGATGGCTCGCCGCGACCACGCCGACCGACAAGCGCGCTGCGCTCGCCGCGGCCAACGCAGCCCTGGACGATGTCATCAAGTTCCGGCGCGAAGAGGTGAAGCTGGTGCAGGCTGCCGCGAACTGGCTCGATCCCATCGCCGCCGACAGCGCCAAGGCCAAGCACGCCGGTTACTGGGCGAAGGTGCGCGCCGCGTCCTTCGCTGCGGCCTTCCCGCCGAAGAAGGCCGCAGCGACGAAGTAGCCGCAGGTGCCAACAGACCTGCGTCCGAGGCTGCCTCAGGCGCTGGGGAACGGCGGGGGCGTGCCGTCGTACGACGGGCACAGGGTCTGGTGTGCACACCAGCGGCAGCCGTAACCGGGTCGCGACTCGAACTCGCGCTTCTCGGTGGCCAGCTGGATGGCCTGCCACACCGCCTGGACCTTGCGCTCGGTGGCGAGCAGGTCCCGCTCGTCCGGCTCGTAGCGCAGCACCTCGCTGTTGCCGAGGTAGACCAGCTGGAGCATCTTCGGGATGACGCCACGCATCCGCCAGAGGACCAGGCCGTAGAACTTGAGCTGGAAGAGGGCCTTGCCCTCGAACATCTCGTTGGGCGATGGGCCCGTCTTGTAGTCCACCACCCTGATCGCCCCGTCGGGAGCGATGTCGACCCGGTCGACCACGCCGCGCAGCAGCAGCTTCGTGTCGGTGAGCGTCTCGACGTACAGCTCCCGCTCGGCCGGCTCGAGAACGGTCGGGTCCTCGAGGTCGAAGTACTTCACCAGGGTCTCCCGGCACGACACCAGCCACTCGGCGATCTCGGGCCCGTCGACCGGGAACATCGACGTGACCGCCGGCTCGGCCTCCTGCAGGTCGGCCCAGGCCGGCGTGAGCATCGCCTCGGCGGCGGCAGGCGTGCGGTCAGCCGCCGGCAGGTCGAACAGGCGCTCCAGCACCGTGTGGATCACCGTCCCGCGCACGGCGGCCGGCGACGGCGGCTCGGGCAGGCGATCGATCGTGCGGAACCGGTAGAGCAGCGGACACGACAGGAAGTCACCCACCCGCGACGGCGACAGGGCACCGAGCACGTCCACGCCATCGACGCGGGTGCCCCCGCGTTCGGACGGGTCGGCCGGCTCGAGACCGGTCGGTGCTGGCTGTGTGGTCATGTGTCCGACCCTAGGTCAGGCCTCCGACATAGGGTCGGGGGCATGAGTCGATCCTCCGAAAGCCTCCGGCGGCGCCTGGCGAACACACCGGAACGGATCGGACACGTCGTCCGTCGGCGCTTCCCGATCGTTGCCGTCACCGGGATGACCGGGGTGGGCAAGACCCAGCTGACGGACCGCCTGACGGGAAGCACGGACGACGTGGCCGCCGATGTGGGATCCGCCGTCATGGAACGCCGCACGCGCCGCTCGTCGGGGCTGCGCGGCTTCCGGTTCCGCGTGGTGCCGGGCGACAACGCCGCGACCCGGCTGGGCGCGCTCGACGAGGTGTTCCACGACGAGCCCGTCGACGGCGTCCTCCACGTGGTCGCCAACGGCTACGCCACCCCTCGTCGCGCTGCGGGGACGTCCGGCACCGCGGACGCCAGCCGCGAGGAGCAGCTGGTCCAGGAGCTCGAGGACTGGGCGATCACGTCGCACCGGATCGCGTCGATGGCCGTGCGCCGCGACCGGCCCATCTGGCTGGTCATCGTCGTCACGAAGGCCGACCTGTTCGCCGACGAGATCGAAGAGGTCGTCCGCTACTACTCGCCCGGCAGCGGCTCGCCGTTCGGGAACAAGGTCGACGAGCTCCGCGCCCTGGCCGGGGGTGCCAAGCTCTCGATCGACGTCCTCGCGGTCAGCAGCCAGGGCGGCGACCGCAAGTCGGCGATGCCTGCCAAGCGGAGCGCCCAGCTGGTCGACGCCCTGGCCACCCGTCTCGCACAGCTGAGCGGGCACGCCTGACGGGCACCTCGCCGCACCCCGGGCAGACCTGCCACGGGTAGCCTCGGGGCATGTCTGAACCTGACGTCCCGCAACGGGCAGCCGCGCCTCGGGGGATGGTCAGGATCGGCCGGATCGCCGGCAGTGACGTCCTCGTCGCGAACTCCTGGTTCCTGGTCGCCGCCCTGATCGCCTACATCATGGGCCCGCGCGTCGACGAGGTGCAGTCCGGCCTCGGCGGCTGGAAGTACGTCGTCGGGCTGGCCTTCGCGATCGCGCTCTACCTCGCGATCCTGCTCCACGAGGCGTCCCACGCCGTGGTGGCCAAGAGGTTCGGGTTCCGCGTGGAGTCCATCACCCTCCACTTCCTCGGGGGAGCGACCGCCATCGTCGGCGAAGCCCGCCGCCCGCGCCAGGAGTTCTGGATCGCGGTGGTCGGGCCGATCACCTCCCTCCTCGTCGGAGTCGTTGCACTCGGCCTCTGGTTCGTCACACCGCCCGGCGTGGGCCGTCTCGTCATCGAGGGCCTCGCCGGAGCGAACCTGATGATCGGCGTGCTGAACCTGGTGCCCGGCCTGCCCCTCGACGGCGGCCGGGTCCTCAAGGCCGGCGTCTGGGCCGCCACCGGCCGCGTCCACACGGGCACCATCGCGGCCGCCTGGGGTGGCCGCGTGACGGCCGTCCTGGTGCTGGCCTGGGCAGTGTTCAGCGCCCTGAACGGCAGCGTCATCAACCCGGTCATCCTCGCCATCGTCGCCATCTTCCTGTGGACCGGCGCCAGCCAGTCACTGATGGCCGCACGCCTGGTCCGGCGCCTGGGTGAGATCGTGCCGCGCGATCTCGCGCGTCGTACCCTCTCCGTTCCTGACGACCTCCCGCTGGCCGAGGCCGTGCGGCGCGCCGAGGAGGCCGGAGCGGGCAGCATCGTGACCGTCACGTCGGACGGGCGACCGATCGGCGTGGTCGACGAACAGGCCGTCAGCGCGATGCCGGACGACCGCAAGCCCTGGGTTGCCGTCTCGACGGTGGCCCGCAGCCTGGCCGGCGGCCGCGCCCTGCCGGCGTCGGTCAGCGGTGCCGAGCTGATCGCTGCGCTGCGCAACAGTCCTGCGTCGGAGTACGTCCTGATGGCCGAGGACGGCAGCGTGTACGGCGTTCTGTCGGCCGCCGACGTCGCGCGCGAGGTGCAGCGATAGATTGCGCCGGTGAGTGACGCAACTTCCGACGTGCCCCCGGAGGCCTGGTCCGGTGTCCATCGCGGCCCCCTTCGCGAGGGTGAATGGGTACGCCTGGTGGACGGCAAGGGCCGGCGCCACAACTTCGCGCTCGAGGCCGGCAAGCGGTTCTTCTCCAACAAGGGCCACCTGGAGCACGACGAGCTGATCGGCCGGGAAGAAGGCTTCACCGTCGGCTCGTCGGTCGGCGGCGAGTACCTCGTCTTCCGCCCCCTGCTCTCCGAGTACGTCGTCTCGATGCCCCGCGGCGCGGCCGTGGTCTACCCGAAGGACTCGGCCCAGATCATCGCGATGGCCGACATCTTCCCGGGCGCCCACGTGGTCGAGGCCGGCGTCGGGTCCGGCGCACTCACCTGTTCGCTGCTGCGTGCGGTCGGCCCCTACGGCCGCGTGTCGTCCTTCGAGCGCCGCGAGGAGTTCGCCGAGGTCGCCCGCCGCAACGTCACCCAGTTCTTCGGGGCCCCCGACGGCGAGACGCACCCCGCCTGGTACCTCACCCTCGGCGACCTCGCCGAGGCGTTGCCGGCGTCGGGAGAGCGCTGCGACCGGATCATCCTCGACATGCTCGCCCCCTGGGAGTGCCTGGACGCGGCGGCCGACGCCCTGCTGCCCGGCGGGATCGTGTGTGCGTACGTCGCCACGACCACCCAGCTGTCGAAGTTCGTGGAGGCCGTGCGGATGCACGGTGGCTTCACCGAGCCGTCCCCGTGGGAGTCGCTGGTCCGCGACTGGCACGTGGAGGGTCTCGCGGTCCGTCCCGGCCACAAGATGATCGGCCACACGGCCTTCCTGGTCACCGCGCGCCGGATGGCGCCGGGGGAGCGGGCCCCGCTCAAGAAGCGCCGCCCGGCACCGGGTGCCTACGGTCCCGACTACGACGGCCCGCGCCCTCCCGGCGTACCCGAGCTTCCGACCGACGACTGAGCCGCTCCACGTGAGCCGTTACAGAAACGTCGCGTGCCACGTGTCGTGAACCACTTCCTCGCTGGACCTGTCCGAGTAGGGTCGGATTCAGGAGGTGTGCCATGACGAACATGGGAGAAGGCACCTCGGGGAGCCACAGCTCCCCGAGCCGCCAGCAACTCGAAGACCAGGTCCGTTTCCTCGAGGACGAGATCAACGAACTGCGCCGACGACTGATCGACACGCCCGGAAGCGGAGCTCGCTCCGTGGACATGCGCCTCGCTGACACCCAGCGATCGCTGGCTGCGGTGACCGCGCAGAACGAGCGTCTCGCCAGCACCCTGCGTGATGCGCGTGACCAGATCCTCAAGCTCAAGGAGGAAGTCGACCGGCTCGCCCAACCTCCGGCGGGCTTCGGCACCTTCCTCCAGCGCAACGAGGACGACTCGGTCGACGTGTTCACCGGTGGGCGCAAGCTACGGGTGAGCGTGAGCCCGAACGTCGAGATCGACACGCTGCGCCGCGGCCAGGAAGTGATGCTCAACGAGGCGCTCAATGTCGTCGCCGCGTTCGACTACGAAACCGTCGGCGAGGTCGTCATGTTCAAGGAGCTGCTCGCCGACGGCGAGCGGGTCCTGGTGATCGCGAACGCCGACGAGGAACGCGTCGTACGGCTGGCCGACCCGTTGTTCAACGAGACCCTGCGCGCCGGCGACTCGCTGTTGCTCGACTCCCGTGCCGGCTACGTCTACGAGAAGGTCCCGAAGTCCGAGGTCGAGGAGCTCGTCCTCGAGGAGGTCCCGGACATCTCCTACGAGTCCATCGGTGGCCTCGGCAACCAGATCGAGATGATCCAGGACGCCGTCGAGCTGCCGTACCTCTACCCCGAGCTCTTCGCCGAGCACGAGCTGAAGCCGCCGAAGGGCATCCTGCTCTACGGTCCTCCGGGCTGTGGCAAGACGCTGATCGCCAAGGCGGTCGCGAACTCGCTGGCCAAGAAGGTCGCGGCGAAGACGGGCCAGGAAGGGAAGTCGTACTTCCTCAACATCAAGGGCCCCGAGCTCCTCAACAAGTACGTCGGCGAGACCGAGCGGCACATCCGTCTGGTCTTCCAGCGGGCGCGGGAGAAGGCGAGCACCGGCACGCCGGTCATCGTGTTCTTCGACGAGATGGACTCCCTGTTCCGCACCCGCGGCTCCGGCGTCTCCTCCGACGTCGAGAACACCATCGTCCCGCAGCTGCTGAGCGAGATCGACGGGGTGGAGCTGCTGGAGAACGTCCTGGTCATCGGTGCCTCCAACCGCGAGGACATGATCGACCCGGCGATCCTGCGGCCCGGTCGCCTCGACGTGAAGATCAAGATCGAGCGTCCCGACGCCGAGTCGGCCCGGGACATCTTCAGCAAGTACCTCACCACCACGTTGCCGCTGCACGCCGAGGACGTCGCCGAGTTCGGCGGTGACCGCCAGGCCACCATCGGCGGCATGATCCGGGCCACCGTCGAACGGATGTACACCGAGACCGAGGAGAACCGCTTCCTCGAGGTGACCTACGCCAACGGTGACAAGGAGGTCCTGTACTTCAAGGACTTCAACTCCGGCGCCATGATCCAGAACATCGTCGACCGGGCGAAGAAGATGGCGATCAAGGACTTCATCGACCACAGCCAGAAGGGCCTGCGGGTCTCGCACCTGCTCCAGGCGTGCGTCGACGAGTTCAAGGAGAACGAGGACCTGCCCAACACCACCAACCCCGACGACTGGGCACGGATCTCCGGCAAGAAGGGCGAGCGGATCGTCTTCATCCGCACGCTCATCACCGGCAAGCACGGCACCGAGCCCGGCCGGTCCATCGACACCGTCAACGACACCGGGCAGTACCTGTAGGCGAGGTCCCTAGGACCCACGGAGGTAGAAGGCGCGCACCATGTGGAACGCGCCGTAACAAGCGAGCCCTGCGGAGATCGCAAGCATCATCCAAGGTCCCAGCCATCCGTCTCGCAGGCGCACGATGGCCTGGTCGAGCCCTCCGGACTTGCCCGGGTCGTGGGTGATGCCTGCCCACACGAAAAGACCGGCGATCAGCAGGAAGGCCCCACCACGGCTCAGGTAGCCGGCCCGGGCGAGCACGGTCACCGCGCCGGCGGCCGTGCCGCGGCGTCCGCCGCCGTCGAGCCCCTTGCGCCAGCGATCGGTGACCGCCGTGCGGATCGACACGATGCCGAGCACGGCCACCACGCCACCCACGCCCATGACCAGGGCCGGGCCGAAGGGACGCCCCATCAGGTCCGCCGTGACACCTCCGGTACCGCTTCCACCGCCGCTGGTGCCGGTTGCGGTGCGCACGGCGAGGACTGCGAGGACGCCGAAGACGACCGTCCGCACAGCGGACCCCAGTCGACCCGCCCAGCGCTTCGCTCCCTCTGAGCTCCGGTGCCCGCCGACCGCCTGGCACGCCTGCCAGACGGTGAGCGCAGCGAAACCGGCTGCCGCGAGCCACAGCGAGACCGCGCCGAGCGGTTGGCGTGCGATCTCCCGCAGCGCGCCCGAACCCGACGCGGATCCGGCGCGATGACCCAGCGCCAGCTGCCCGCCGAGCCAGGCGACGATCACGTAGACGACGCCGTAGGCGAACATTCCGGCCCGCGCCGGCCACTTCAGTGCGGGATGGTCCCGGGCGCTGCGTGCAGCAGCCTCTGCCGAATCCTGCTGCGCACTCATGTCGCCTCCTGGGCGATCGATACCCGAACCCGACCGCTCCATGCGACGGCAACGCCACCCGTACGGCGATGTCACGCCGTACGCTGGCAGCATGAGCGTGCGCCGGGTGATGGGCACCGAGATCGAGTACGGCATCTCGGTACAGGGACAACCGACGGCCAACCCCATGGTCGCCTCGTCCCAGGTCGTCAACGCCTATGCGTCGGCGACGGTCCGTGCCCGGCGCGCCCGGTGGGACTTCGAGGAGGAGTCCCCGCTGCGGGACGCCCGCGGGTTCGACATGGCACGCCAGATCGCCGACCCCTCGCAGCTCACCGACGAGGACCTCGGGCTCGCCAACGTCATCCTGACCAACGGTGCACGGTTGTACGTCGACCACGCCCACCCCGAGTACTCCACGCCCGAGGTGATCACCCCGCTCGACATCGTCCGGTGGGACAAGGCGGGGGAGCAGGTGATGCTGGACGCGGCGCGCCTGGCCCACCAGCTGCCCGGCAGCCCGACCATCGCGCTCTACAAGAACAACACCGACAACAAGGGGGCGTCGTACGGCGCCCACGAGAACTACCTGATGCGGCGCTCGACGCCGTTCGCCGACATCGTCCGGCACCTCACACCGTTCTTCGTGAGCCGTCAGGTGTTCTGTGGCGCCGGCCGCGTGGGCATCGGCCAGGACGGTCGCGGCAGCGGGTTCCAGATCAGCCAGCGCGCCGACTTCTTCGAGGTCGAGGTCGGGCTCGAGACCACCCTGAAGCGGCCGATCATCAACACCCGCGACGAGCCGCACGCCGACCCGGAGAAGTACCGCCGCCTCCACGTGATCATCGGCGACGCGAACCTCTCCGAGATCGCGACGTACCTCAAGGTCGGCACGACCTCGCTGGTCCTGGCGATGATCGAGGACCGTTTCATCACCCGTGACCTCACTGTCCGCACACCAGTCACTGCCCTGCGTGCCGTCTCCCACGACCCGGGGCTCGCGCACCAGGTCACGCTGACCGACGGCCGCACCCTGACCGGCATCCAGCTCCAGCTGGAGTACCTCGACCTGGCCAGGAAGTACGTCGAGGACCGCTACGGATCCGACGCCGATCCGCAGACCGTCGACGTCCTCGCCCGCTGGGAGGACGTGCTCAACCGCCTCGAGACGGATCCGATGTCCCTGGCCGACCAGCTCGACTGGGTCGCCAAGCTGAAGCTGATCGAGCAGTACCGGTCGCGCGACGGACTCGACTGGGACGACGCGAAGCTCCAGCTGATCGACCTCCAGTACTCCGACATCCGTCCCGACAAGGGGCTGTACCACCGCCTCGTGAAGGCCGGTCGGATCCAGCGACTGCTCACCGACGCCGAGGTGGACGCGGCGATGACCAACCCGCCCGAGGAGACCAGGGCCTACTTCCGCGGCCGCTGCCTGGAGAAGTACGCGCCCGACATCGCAGCCGCGTCGTGGGACTCGGTCATCTTCGACCTGCCCGGCCGCGAGTCGCTCCAGCGGGTCCCGACCATCGATCCGCTCCGCGGCAGCAAGGCCCACGTCGGAGAACTGATCGACAACTGTGAAACCGCGGAGGCATTGGTCCGCGCACTCAGCCGTTGAGTGGCTAGGGTTGAGGCATGGCCCAGGAGCAGAAGCAACCGCGCAAGTCGGAAGACGCCGAAGAGACCACTGAGGTCGCTCCGGAGTCCGACGTCGCCGAGCGCAAGGACGCGATGGACGACGACGTCGACGCGATCCTCGACGAGATCGACGAGGTCCTCGAGTCCAACGCCGAGGACTTCGTGAAGTCGTTCATCCAGAAGGGCGGGGAGTAACCCGCACATGACTGGTGACGCACGGATCCCGGCTGCGTTCCTGCGCCCCGGCACGTCCTCCTTCAGCGACTTCATCGGCGTCAACGCGCCCGACCTGCTGCCTGCCCGCCGCTCGCTGCCGGCCGGCACCGCGGCCGACCTCGCCCCGCACGGCACGACGATCGTCGCCGCGACCTTCCCCGGCGGCGTCGTCATGGCCGGTGACCGGCGCGCGACGATGGGCAACGTCATCGCCCAGCGCGACATCCAGAAGGTCTTCCCGGCCGACGAGTACTCCGTGGTCGGCATCGCCGGCACGGCGGGCCTGGCCGTCGAGATGGTCCGGCTGTTCCAGGTCGAGCTCGAGCACTACGAGAAGATCGAGGGCACCGTCCTCTCCCTCGACGGCAAGGCCAACCGGCTCTCGGCGCTGATCCGCGCCAACCTCGGCATGGCCATGCAGGGGCTGGCCGTCGTCCCCATGTTCGCCGGCTTCGACCTCGACAGCGGGGTCGGCCGGATCTTCGGGTACGACGTCACCGGCGGCCGTCACGAAGAGGCCGCGTTCTTCACCGTCGGCTCCGGATCGCTCTTCGCCCGCGGGGCGCTGAAGAAGCTCTACCGCGAGGACCTCAGCCAGGACGACACCGTCCGGGTCTGCCTCCAGGCCTTGTACGACGCCGCGGACGACGACTCCGCCACGGGCGGGCCCGACATGGCCCGCCGGATCTTCCCGATCGTGTGGGTCGTGACCGCCGAGGGCGGCGTGGAGCTGACGCAGGACGACATCGGAGCGTTGGCGGACGAGGTCGTCGCGGCCCGGTTCACCCGCCCCGACGGCCCGCTCGCCCCGCTGCCCGGTGGCGACAGTGCTGGCGACCAGGGACAGGAGGCCTGAGATGAGCACCCCGTTCTACGTCTCGCCCGAGCAGTTGATGAAGGACCGCGCCGACTTCGCCCGCAAGGGCATCGCGCGCGGCCGCTCGCTGGCCGCCGTCCAGTTCGCCGACGGCGTCCTGCTCGTCACCGAGAACCCGTCCAAGGCGCTGCACAAGGTCTCCGAGCTGTACGACCGCCTCGCCTTCGCCGCCGTGGGCCGCTACAACGAGTTCGAGAACCTGCGCATCGCCGGCGTCCGGCTCGCCGACATGCGCGGCTTCGCCTACGACCGCCGCGACGTCACCGGGCGCGGACTGGCCAACGCCTACGCGCAGACCCTGGGCACGATCTTCTCCTCGGGCGGCGAGAAGCCCTACGAGGTCGAGATCTTCGTGGCCGAGGTCGGCAAGACGGCGGACGACGACCAGATCTACCGCCTGACCTACGAGGGTCGTGTCGCCGACGAGCACGGCTACGCCGTGATGGGCGGCGACGCCGACACCGTGGCGGCGTACCTCAAGGAGCATTACACCGACGGCGCGAGCCTCGATGCAGCGCTCGCGGTCGCCGTGGCAGCCCTGGGGCACTCCAGCGACGAACGCGGCGAGGTGCAGGACCGGGTGATCCCGGTCGAGGACCTCGAGGTCGCCGTTCTGGACCGCACCCGCTCGCAGCCGCGCAAGTTCCGCCGGATCCTTCCGGCGAAGCTCGCCGAGCTGCTGGGCGACCGCGGTCCGTCCGAG
>NZ_JBMCZA010000193.1:5059-8174 GCF_048654705.1 Nocardioides sp. CPCC 206348 | reverse complement strand
GCCGGACGCAGCTCCGACCCCGACTCCGACAAGCGACGGCCCGGAAGAGCCGCCGGTGGCGCCTCCGCTCGCGTAGGGTTCCATCATGGACCGCCGAATCTTCGGTATCGAGAACGAGTACGGCGTCACCTGCACGTTCCGGGGTCAACGCCGGCTGAGCCCGGACGAGGTCGCGCGGTACCTGTTCCGCAAGGTCGTGAGCTGGGGGCGCTCGAGCAACGTGTTCCTGCGCAACGGCGCCCGGCTGTACCTCGATGTCGGCAGCCACCCGGAGTACGCCACGCCCGAGTGCGACGACATCGGCGAGCTCGTCACGCACGACAAGGCGGGGGAGCGGGTCCTCGAGGGCCTGCTGCTCGACGCCGAGCAGCGGCTGCACGACGAGGGCATCGCCGGGGAGATCTACCTCTTCAAGAACAACACCGACTCCGCCGGCAACTCCTACGGTTGCCATGAGAACTACCTCGTGGGCCGGGCCGGCGAGTTCAGCCGCCTCGCCGACATCCTGATCCCGTTCCTGGTGACCCGCCAGATCATCGTGGGCGCCGGGAAGGTCACGCAGACGCCCCGCGGGACGTCCTACTCCGTGAGCCAGCGTGCCGAGCACATCTGGGAGGGCGTCTCCAGCGCGACCACCCGCAGCCGTCCGATCATCAACACCCGCGACGAGCCGCACGCCGACGCCGAGAAGTACCGCCGGCTGCACGTCATCGTGGGCGACTCCAACATGAGCGAGACGACCACGATGCTCAAGGTCGCCTCTTGCGACCTGGTGCTGCGGATGATCGAGGAGGGCGTCGTGATGCGCGACCTCACGATGGAGAACCCGATCCGGGCCATCCGCGAGATCTCGCACGACGTCACCGGACGCCGCAAGATCCGGCTCGCCAACGGCCGCGAGGCCAGCGCCCTCGACATCCAGGGCGAGTACCTCGCCAAGGCGCGCGACTTCGTCGACCGCCGGGGGATCAGCACGCCGATCATCGAGCGGTCGCTCGACCTGTGGGAGCGCGGCCTGAAGGCCGTGGAGTCCGACGACTGGGGCCTGGTCGACCGCGAGATCGACTGGGTCATCAAGTGGAAGCTGATCGATCGCTACCGCGCAAAGCACGGCCTGCCGATGAGCCACCCGCGGGTCGCGCAGCTGGACCTCGCCTACCACGACATCCACCGTGGCCGGGGCCTCTACTACCTGCTGGAGAAGCGTGGCTCGGTCGCCCGGGTCACCACGGACCTGAAGATCTTCGAAGCCAAGTCCGTGCCACCGCAGAACACCCGGGCCCGGCTTCGCGGCGAGTTCATCCGCCGCGCCCAGGAGCGCCGTCGCGACTTCACGGTCGACTGGGTGCACCTCAAGCTGAACGACCAGGCGCAGCGGACCGTGCTGTGCAAGGACCCCTTCCGGGCGTACGACGAGCGGGTACAGCGACTCATCGACGGCATGTGACCGCGCCACCCGCCGTGGGGGTGCCGTCCCGCCATGGGCGAATGGGTAAGGTTTGCGCGTGCTCGACCGCCTGCGCCCTGTGATTGCGCGTCCCACCGCCCTGCTGCTGACCGCCCTGCTTCCGGCGAGCCTCGCGCTGACCGCCTGCGGAGGCGACAGTGACGAGCTCAAGGGCCTCGACGCGGTGGCCGTCAGCGGCGCCGTCGGGTCCACGCCGAAGCTGGACTGGAAGGGCACTCTCGCCGCAGGCAAGGCGCAGACGAAGGTCCTCACCGAGGGCGACGGTCCTGCCATCGCCAAGGACGACGTGGTGCGGATCGACTTCACCCTCGCCAACGGCTACACGCACAAGATCACCTATGACACGTACGACGACTACACCGTCGGCACGCTGCTCAAGGTCGGCGCCAAGAAGGAGCCGGCCAGCGTCGCCGACGTCCTCGTCGCGGGCCTTGCCGACAAGATCGAGGCGGGCCAGAAGATCGGCAGCCGGATCGCGGTCACGATCAACAGCAAGGACGTCATCGGCGACTACCTCGGCAACGCCCAGGCTGCCTCGGCGTTCGCCAGCCTCGACATCGGCAACGAGGACGGCCTGCTCTACGTCGCCGACCTGACCGCCCTCGCCGGCCCGGAGGGCACCGAGCAGGAGGCTCCCGCCTGGGCGCCGGCCATCGTCGAGAAGGACGGGCTTCCGTCCAGCCTCGACTTCAAGAACGCGCCGGCACCGTCCGGCAAGCTCGAGGTCGCCACGCTCGTCAAGGGCACCGGCCCGGTCGTGAAGAGCGGCCAGAAGATCCTCGCCAGCTACCTCGGCCAGATCCCCAAGGGCAAGGCGCCCTTCGACCAGAGCTACACCGACGGTCGCGGCCTCGAGGCGACCGTGGGCGGCGACGCCGCCTCCGTCGTCGAGGGCTGGTCGAAGGGACTGGTCGGGCTTCCGGTCGGCAGCCGCGTGCTGCTGCAGATCCCGCCGAGCCTCGGCTACGGCAAGGAGGCGCAGGGCGAGGACATCCCGGCCAACTCCACGCTGTACTTCATCGTCGACATCCTCGACGTCGCCGACCCGGAGCCCGCACCCGAGCCGAAGGAAACGGCCTCGCCGAGCGGGTCCCCGAGTGCCACCCCCAGCGGGTCCGCGACCGGCACCGCCTCGACCGAGCCGACCGACGGGTCCTCGGAGTAGCCCTACCGGGCAGAATCGATCCCATGCCTGCTCCGAAGAGCGAGCGCCTGCTCAACCTGCTGATCATGCTCCTGGTCCAGCGGCGACCCATCGCCAAGGAGCGGATCCGCGAGCTGCTGTACCCCGACTCGCGCCCGGACGCCTTTGAGAAGATGTTCGAGCGCGACAAGGACGAGCTGCGCAGCCTCGGAGTGCCCGTCGAGGTCGCCTCGATCGATCCGCTGTTCGAGGACGAGGTCGGCTACCGGATCCCGCCCGAGGCCTTCGCGCTGCCCGACATCGAGCTCACCTCCGAGGAGGCTGCCGTCGTCGGCATCGCGTCGCGGGTCTGGCAGCACGCCACGATGGCGCAGGCCACCACCGACGCCGTCCGCAAGCTCTCCGCCGCCGGCATCGATGTCGACCTCGACGCCCTCGAGATCGCCCAGCCACTCCTCACCGCCGAGGAACCGGCGTTCGAGACCTGCTGGGTCGCGGTGTGC
>NZ_JBMCZA010000193.1:3120-5006 GCF_048654705.1 Nocardioides sp. CPCC 206348 | reverse complement strand
GTGGTGCGCTACGCCGGGCGCTGGTACGTCGTCGGCCACGACGCCGATCGCGGTGCCGAGCGCGTCTTCCGTCTCTCCCGCGTCCAGGGCGCCGTCCGGACCGTCGGCCCGCCGGGTGCGTACGACGTCCCGCCGGACACCGACGTACGCGAGATCGCCCGGCGTCTGGCTCCGCCCACGAGCACCGAGCGCGCCGTGCTGCTCGTGCGCCACGGCGCCGGCCACGCGTTCCGGCGCAACGCCGACCGGATCGAGACGGGTGTCGCCGGTCCCGACCACGCATCCGCGTGGGACCGGGTCGAGATCACCCGCCGCGCCGTCGGCCTGGCCGACGACGTCCTGGCGCAGGGGGCCGACGTCGTGCTCCTCGAACCGGTCGCCGTGCGCAAGCAGGTCATCGCCCGCCTCGAGCAGGTCACCCGATGACCACTGCGCGCGCCACCGGTGCCGGTGCACGCGACCAGGTGGCCCGGTTGCTGACGCTGGTGCCGTTCCTGCACCACCGCGACGGCGTACGCCTGGAGGAGGCCGCCGCGCTGCTCGGCACCTCCTCGGAGCAGGTGCTGCGCGACCTGAAGGTGCTCTTCATGTGCGGGTTGCCCGGCGGCCTGCCCGGTGACCTGATCGACGTGGACCTCGACGCGATCGAGACGTCGGAGGGCAGCCCGGTCACCGAGGGCGTGATCCGGGTCGAGAACGCCGACTACCTCGCCCGCCCGCTGCGGCTGAGCGCGACCGAGGCGTCCGCGGTGATCGTGGCGCTGCGCATGCTGCGCGACACGTCGACGGGGGAGACCCGGGCGTTGGTCAAGCAGGTGCTCCGCAAGATCGAGAAGGCCGTGAGCACCGCCGGTGCGAACCACGTCGACGTGACGCCCTCGCCCCACGACGCCGTCCAGGTCGCCCAGGTCGAGCTGACCCGGGTGCTCAACGAGGCAGCCGTTGCCGGAAGGCAGGTACGGCTCGCGTACTTCGTGCCGTCCCGTGGTGAGGAGACCGAGCGTGTCGTCGACCCGCACGGCGTGGTGGGCCACGGGGTCTTCGCCTACCTCGACGCCTGGTGCCACCGGGCAGCGAGTGACCGGCTCTTCCGGCTGGACCGGATCGCGAAGGCCGAGGTCCTGGACAGCCCGATCAGCACACCCCGCCGGGCTCCGCGTGACCTCCAGGAAGGGCTCTTCCGCGACACCGACCAGCCCGGCAGCACCGTGGTGACCCTGCACCTCGGCGCCGAGGCCCGCTGGGCGACCGAGTACTACCCGATGCGCGACGTGCGGCCCCAGGCCGACGGATCGGCTGTCGTGGACCTCGTCGTCGTCGACCGACGGTGGCTCACCCGGCTCCTGATGCGATTGGCTCCGCATGCCACGGTGACAGGACCTCAGGAGTTCACCGACTCTTTCACCGCCACCGCACAGGAGACCCTCAGCCTGTACCGCTGAGGTACGCGTACGATGGGGTCCGTCCCCGAGTCTGAGATGTGAGAGTTGGTAGCCCCGAAATGAACCCCCTGATCGGAATGCCCCAGGGAGCCGAGTGGCTCATCATCCTGGCGATCGTGATCCTCGTGTTCGGTGCTGCCAAGCTTCCCGACCTTGCCCGCGGCACCGGCCAGGCGCTGCGCATCTTCAAGGCCGAGACCAAGGGCCTGCGTGACGACGACAAGAAGCCGTCCGCGCCGAAGGCTGAGCTGAACCCCGCCGACGACGTCGCCGAGGGCGAGATCGTCGACGAGCGCCGCGAGAACAACGCCTGAGTTGTCCCTGCTCGGAGTTGCAAAGCTGCTCGTCGGCACCCCGGTCCACCCGGTCGGTGCGGACGGGCGAATGGCCCTGTCGGACCACCTGCGGGAGTTGCGCGCCCGCCTCTTGAAGGCGGCACTGGCG
>NZ_JBMCZA010000193.1:2155-3072 GCF_048654705.1 Nocardioides sp. CPCC 206348 | reverse complement strand
TTCCTGCTCCACCTCGTGCTCGACCCGTATCTCGAGGCGCAGAAGGCGCTGCCGGACGGAGCCACGGAGGCCACGACCTCAGGAGCGGCCGGCGGTTTCCTGCTGTACCTCAAGCTCTGCGGACTTGCTGCGCTGGTCGGATCCAGCCCGGTGTGGCTCTACCAGATCTGGGCGTTCATCCTCCCCGGCCTCCACCGCAACGAGAAGAAGTGGACCGCGATCTTCGCGGTCATCGCCGGACCGCTGTTCTTCGTCGGCATCGTGCTGGGCTACGTCACCCTGCCCAAGGGCCTCGAGATCCTGATCGGGTTGAACCCTGACGAGCTCACGAACCTCGTCGAGTTCAACGAATACCTCACCTTCTTCAGCCGAACCCTGTTGGGCTTCGGCATCGCGTTCGAGATCCCGGTCTTCGTCGTACTGCTCAACTTCGCCGGGGTGGTCAAGGGCAAGACACTCGGAGCGCACCGGCCCTGGATCATCGTCGGTTCCTTCATCTTCGCCGCCGTGATGACGCCTTCGGGTGACCCGTTCACCATGAGCTTCATGGCCGTCCCGATGGTGGTCCTGTTCCTCATCTCCGAAGTGATCGCGCGGTTCAACGATCGCCGGCGCGGCAAGAAGACCATCAACGCAGGCCTGTCACCCGACGAGGCGAGCCCGCTTCCCTGAGGGTGGTCCTCTAACCTTCACCTGTGCCTCGCGCGGTCGTCCTCACCAACCCCACGTCGGGGAAGGGACGCGGTGCGCGCCTGCGGGACGAGGCGCTGCCGAGGTTCCACGGTGCCGGCTGGCGTACGACGGCCCTCTACGGCCGAGACGCGGAGGAGTCCCTCGACCTGGCCCACGCGGCCGTCGCCGACGAGCCCGACGTGCTCGTCGTGTGCGGCGGCGACGGCATGGTCAACCTCGGGCTC
>NZ_JBMCZA010000193.1:259-2118 GCF_048654705.1 Nocardioides sp. CPCC 206348 | reverse complement strand
CCGGGTGGCACGGGCAACGACATCGCCCGCTCCCTCGACATCCCGCTGCGCGACGGCGCCGCGGCAGCGGCCCGGATCATCCACGGCAGCCCGCGGCCGATCGACCTGGCCCGGGTGGGTGATCGCTGGTTCGGCGGAGTGCTCGCCGCCGGGTTCGACTCGGTGGCCAACGAGCGGGCCAACCGGATGCGCTGGCCCAAGGGCCAGATGCGCTACAACCTCGCCACCCTGGCCGAGCTGAGGGTCTTCGAGCCGCTGCACTACGTCCTCGACCTCGATGGCGAGGAGCGCCGGGTCGACGCCATGCTGGTCGCCGTCGGGAACGGGCCGTCGTACGGCGGCGGGCTGCGGATCACGCACGGTGCGGTCCTCGACGACGGCCTGCTCGACGTGGTCCTGATCAAGCCGATGGGGCGCGTCGAACTGGCCCGGACGTTCCCCAAGCTCTTCAACGGGACGCACGTGAACCACCCCCAGTACGAGCGGCACCGGGTGCGCCGGGTGACCGTCGCGAGCGCCGGGATCGTGGGGTACGCCGACGGCGAACGGTTCGGTCCGCTACCCCTGACCGTCGAGTGCGTTCCTGGAGCAGTCAAGGTATGGGCATGAGCAGCCATCCCGTGTTCGACCAGTTCTCGGGCACCTTCCCCTTCCCTCTCGACGAATTCCAGGTCGAGGGCTGCAAGGCGGTGGAGGACGGCGACGGCGTCCTGGTCGCTGCTCCGACGGGTGCCGGCAAGACGGTGGTCGGCGAGTTCGCGGTCCACCTCGCGCTCGAGACCGGCCGCAAGTGCTTCTACACGACGCCGATCAAGGCGTTGTCGAACCAGAAGTACAACGACCTCGTCGCCCGGCACGGTGCCGACCAGGTCGGCCTGCTGACCGGCGACACCTCCATCAACGGCGAAGCGCCCGTGGTCGTGATGACCACCGAGGTGCTGCGCAACATGCTCTACGCCCGTTCGCGGACCCTCGTGGGCCTGGGCTTCGTGGTCATGGACGAGGTGCACTACCTCGCCGACCGCGCCCGGGGCGCGGTCTGGGAAGAGGTGATCATCCACCTGCCCGAGTCGGTGTCGGTGGTGTCGCTCTCCGCGACGGTCTCCAACGCCGAGGAGTTCGGCGAGTGGCTCGAGACGGTCCGGGGATCGACGCGGACCATCGTGGCCGAGCGGCGCCCGGTTCCCCTGTTCCAGCACGTGATGGCCGGGCGGCAGCTCCACGACCTCTTCGCCTCCTCCGACGTCGACGCGGCCGCCGGCTTCGTGCGGGAGGGCGCACCCGTCAACGAGGAGCTGGTCAAGCTCGCCCGCGATGACTGGGCTTCGACGCGCCTCAAGGGCCACCGCACCCCGAAGTCCGGCGGCAAGGGCGGGCGGCCCGGCGGTCCGGGCAGCCGACCCGTCGGCAACGGCCGCCGGATCTGGATTCCCGGTCGCCTCGACGTCCTGGAACAGCTGCAGCGCAAGAACCTGCTGCCCGCCATCGACTTCATCTTCAGCCGCGCCGGCTGCGACGCCGCCGTCCAGCAGTGCCTGGACGCAAATGTCCGCCTCACCACGGCCGCCGAGCGCGACGAGGCGATCGCCTACGTCAAGGGCACCCTCGGCACGATGCCCCCCGACGACCTCGAGGTCCTCGGCTACGACGACTTCCTCGACGCGGCGTCGCGGGGCGTGGCGTCCCACCACGCCGGCATGCTGCCCGCGTTCAAGGAGTGCGTCGAGGAGCTCTACCTGCGCGGGCTCGTCAAGATCGTCTTCGCGACCGAGACCCTCGCCCTCGGCATCAACATGCCGGCGCGGACCGTGGTCCTGGAGAAGCTGAGCAAGTGGAACGGCGAGACGCACGCCGACATC
>NZ_JBMCZA010000193.1:0-160 GCF_048654705.1 Nocardioides sp. CPCC 206348 | reverse complement strand
TGCGTTCGTCCTTCCGGCCGTCGTACAACATGGCGGTGAACCTGGTGCACGCCTTCGGCCGGCACCGCGCCCGCGAGCTCCTCGAGATGTCCTTCGCGCAGTTCCAGGCCGACCGGGCCGTGGTCGGGCTCGCGCGCCAGCTGCGCAAGGCCGAGGACGC
>NZ_JBMCZA010000192.1:9368-13635 GCF_048654705.1 Nocardioides sp. CPCC 206348 | reverse complement strand
GCCTACGTCGCCCAGCATGTCGAGCTCGCCTACGCCACGACCGTCCACGGCGCTCAGGGCGAGACCGTCGATCACGCCCACTTCGCCCTCGCCGAGTCCACCGGGGCCGCTGCCACCTACGTCGCGATGACACGGGGACGTCACGCCAACACCGCGCACCTCGTCGCCGACTCCATCACCGAAGCCCGCGAGCAATGGATCACCACCTTCAACCGCGACCGCGCCGACCTCGGCCCAGAACACGCCAGACAGCGCGCACTCGACGACATCGACCGCTACGGCCCCACCCAACCCACGACGGCACCGAGGAGACCGGCGCCACCGCTGCCGCCGATGGCTCGACCCGCCCGCGGTCCCGGCGTCGGAATCTGAGCAAGCCCACCCACAAGAGGCTGGAGTTACCGCGACTCCGGCGGCCTGACGGCCCTGGCGAGAACCTCCAGCAGCGCGTCGACCCGCTGAGCATCAACGCTGTAGCGGCGAGTGACGGGGCCGGCCTCGTCGCTGCGCCGCGGGTCGGCGAGCACCACTCCGGCCTCTTCGAGTGCCGTCAGGTGAGCGTGAAGGTTCGCCTCCGAGCCACCCAGCAACCGACGCAGCTCCGCCTTGGTGCACGGACCGTGCTCGTTGATGGCCCCGAGCAGCGCCACCCGCAGCCGGGCGCCGAACACCTCGACCGCAAGCTCGACGGGTTGGGGAAGGTCAGGTCGAACGGTCCGAGGCACGAACGCATTGTCTTTGACCGTCCCTCGGCTTAGCATGTTTCCTCGGTTAAAACGAGGAAAGGAATTCCGTCGATGTCGTTCGCTGTCACCGCCACCGTGATCGTGAGCGCCGCTCCGGCAGCGCTCGACCCCGACCGCTCGCCTCCGACGACGGTCTTCCCGATCAGCTACCTCCCCGACGCATCAGCGACCAACCAGCCCGCTGGCGACACCAGCATCTGTCCCGGCATCGGCGTTGGGGAAGTCGTCTGCCGGGGCGAACTCGCGGTCCAGGCGCGCGAGGAACTCAGGGCGGGCCAGCAGATCGTCGTCACCGGCGAGCTGACGCCGCGACCCTCTCTGAGCCACACGACCGAGGAGGCCGCCGTCATCCTGATCATCGAGGCCAAGGACATCGGCATCAACGTCCCCTGCTCCGACATGGAGTGATCGAGGTCAGCTGAAACCGGGGCACGACCCGTGTCCGGCACCACTGACCACACTCCGGCGAAACGAGTGGGGGGAACCTCCTGACCTGCGCAAACACCAGCCCGGTGACGGGTTCCGGCAGGTTCCCCCCTCGGATCAGGCGTACCCGACCGGCCACGCTCACACGGTCCTGCCCACCCACGTCCAGCAGATCCACCAACGGCTCGTGATCGCCCGGCACCGCCCGCTGGACCTAGGTGACTACCCACCACCACAAGGACCGGCATGCACCCCATCGAGATACCCGACGACTGGAACGACAGCGCACTCCTGACCTTCGAAGAATTCTGCACCCTCATCCACACACCCCAACGAACCGTCCGCGACTGGCGCCGACGACACGTCGGACCACGCTTCTGGCGCTTCAACGGCACCGGCCGCCTCTACACCACCGTCGCCGAAATACGACGGTTCCTGTCCCCTGTCAACGCCCACCGCTAGGAGCCGACGCCATGACCACTGCGCGATCCGAGATCGACACCCACGAGAACGACGAGATGCTCACCATCGACGAGGCCGCCGAGTTCCTGCGTGTGCCCGTCGCCACCATGCGGTACTGGCGCTACTGCGGCACGGGACCCTTCAGCTTCAAGGTCCAGCGCCACGTCCGCTATTGGCGATCCAACCTGGTCCTGTGGCGCGCCGAGCAAGGCCGCGCGCCCAGTTCTCCACAGGAGTCGACAAGCACCAGCGATCGGGCCAGCGAACGCTGACTCTGGAAGCGACGAGGGGAGCGATCATGGCCGGAAACATCGCCAAGCGTCCTGACGGCAGCTGGCGGGCCCGCTACCGCGACGAGCAGGACCGCGAGCGGTCCCGCCACTTCAACCGCAAGATCGACGCCCAGCGCTGGCTCAATGAGGTCGCCGCAGCCGTCCTCACCGGCACCTACGTCGACCCGAACGCCGGCAAAGTGACCTTCCACGAGTTCTACGAACAGTGGTCGGCGCGGCAACTGTGGGTGCCCTCGACCCGAGCCAATGCCGATCTCGCGACTGGATCGGTGCCGTTCGCAGACCTCGGCATGCGGTCGGTCCGACGCTCCCACATCGAGGAATGGATCAAGGACCTCAGCACCCGCCTCGCTGCCACGACTATCAAGACCAGGTTCGTCATCGTCCGCTCCGTCTTCCGCGCCGCCGTCACCGACCGAGTGATCACAGCGGACCCCTGCATCGGCGTCGTCCTCCCCCGACGACGCAAGGCAGACATGGCGATGCAGATCCCCACAGTCGAAGAAGTCGGACGACTGCTTGAGCATGCCGACAGCGAACGTGTGTCGACCCGCAAGGGCTTCCGCGCCTACGTCGCCCTCTGCGCCTTCGCCGGCCTCCGCAAGGCCGAGGCCGCCGCCGTACAACTCGGCGATCTCGACCTGACCCGTGGCCAACTGTACGTCACCCGGCAACTACAGCGGGACGGCTCGACGTACGTCGTTCGAGCGCCGAAGTACGGCTCGGAGCGAACCGTGTTCCTGCCCGACGAGCTCGTGAGTATCCTCGCGAGCCACGTCCACGAGAACGTCGGCGACAACGCCCAGGTCCCGTGGTTGTTCACCGTCGGCGACGAGCCGCTCTACGACAACTCCATCCATTGGCGTTGGCGAGCCACCCGCTCCGCCGCCAAGCTCACCCGCGTGCGACTGCACGACCTGCGGCACTTCTACGCCTCCGGTCTGATCGCGGCTGGGTGCGACGTCGTGACGGTGCAACGCGCCCTCGGTCACTCGTCCGCCAGCACGACCCTCAACACCTACAGCCACCTGTGGCCGACGGCTGCGGACCGCACCCGAGCTGCGGCCTCCGAGCTCATGAAGCAAGCCCTGGCGCGGCCCACCGCAGACCCGTCAGACGGCCCCGAATCGGGACCTCTCTCGAATTCTGCGGACTTTTTGCGGACCAGAGAGGGCCCGCAACGCTCTGACCTGCACAAACAGGCCGAATCAGTAGTACCAGGGGTACGGCGACCAGTCCGGCTCACGCTTCTCGAGGAACTGGTCGCGTCCCTCCTGGGCCTCGTCGGTCATGTACGCGAGGCGGGTGGTCTCACCGGCGAACAATTGCTGGCCGACCAGGCCGTCGTCGAGCAGGTTGAACGAGTACTTGAGCATCCGCTGGGCCGTCGGCGACTTGCCGTTGATCTTGCGGCCCCAGTCGAGGGCGACGGTCTCGAGCTGCGCGTGCTCGACGACCCGGTTGACGGCGCCCATCGTGTGCATCTCGTCGGCGGTGTACTCCTCGGCGAGGAAGAAGATCTCGCGGGCGAACTTCTGTCCGACCATCTTGGCGAGGTACGCCGAGCCGTAGCCGCCGTCGAAGGAGCCCACGTCTGCGTCGGTCTGCTTGAACCGGGCGTGCTCCTTCGAGGCGAGGGTCAGGTCGCACACGACGTGCAGCGAGTGGCCACCGCCGGCCGCCCAGCCGGGCACCACGCAGATGACGACCTTCGGCATGAACCGGATCAGCCGCTGGCACTCGAGGATGTGCAGCCGCGCAAGCTTCGCCTTGTCGATGACACTGGGCTCCTCGGCCCCCGTGTCGGAAGCGCCGATCGCCTTGTCCTCGTACTGGTAGCCCGCCTTGCCGCGGATCCGCTGGTCGCCGCCGGTGCAGAACGCCCACTTGCCGTTCTTGGCACTCGGGCCGTTGCCCGTGAGGATCACGCAGCCGACGTCCGCGCTCATCCGCGCGTGGTCCAGCGTGCGCAGCAGCTCGTCGACGGTGTTGGGGCGGAACGCGTTGAGCACGTCGGGCCGGTCGAATGCGATCCGGACCGTGCCGTGCTCCTTGGCGCGGTGGTAGGTGAGGTCGGTCAGGTCCTCGAACCCGGGCACGACGTCCCACTGGCTCGCGTCGAAGATCTCGCTGACACCGTCGATGGCACTCATGGGTCGAACGCTAACGGGTCTGGAATACCGGTCGGCCACGTGGTCTTGTGGAGGTATGACACTTCAGGGCACGTACGTTCCGAGCAGCTGGCAATGGGTCCGCGACCAGGTCGCGGAGTACGAAGCGTCCGGCGGCTCGAAGGCCAACACGCTGCAGGGCAGCAAGTATCCGATCGTCGTGATCACG
>NZ_JBMCZA010000192.1:9118-9358 GCF_048654705.1 Nocardioides sp. CPCC 206348 | reverse complement strand
GGAGGTATGACACTTCAGGGCACGTACGTTCCGAGCAGTACGCAGTGGGTCCGCGACCAGGTCGCGGAGTACGAAGCATCAGGCGGCACCAAGGCCAACACGCTGCAGGGCTCCAAGGACCCGATCGTCGTGATCACCTCCGTCGGCGCGAAGTCCGGCAACCTGCGCAAGAACCCGGTCATGCGGGTCGAGAAGGACGGCGTGTACGTCGCGATCGCCTCCAAGGGCGGGGCGCCGGAC
>NZ_JBMCZA010000192.1:5579-9108 GCF_048654705.1 Nocardioides sp. CPCC 206348 | reverse complement strand
CCGGTCATGCGGGTCGAGAAGGACGGCGTGTACGTCGCTGTCGCGTCGAAGGGCGGCGCGCCCGAGAACCCGGCCTGGTACGACAACTTCGTCGCCCACCCGGAGGTCGACCTCCAGGACGGGCCGGAGGCGAAGTCCTATCGCGCCCGGATCGTCGAGGGCGAGGAGCGCGCCCAGTGGTGGGACCACGCGGTGGCGACCTGGTCGACGTACGCGTCGTACCAGGAGAAGACCGACCGGGAGATCCCCGTCTTCGTCCTCGAACCGATCGACTGAGCGATCAGGCGTTCGCGATCGTCACTGCGAGGCCACACAGGTGGCCGAGCCGGGCGATCTCGGAGTCCGCGAACTCCGGGCCGCCACGACGGCCGACCACGACGATCTCGTTGCCGTCGAGACGGGCAGCGGCGAAGAGGGTGACCTCGTCCTCGGGTGACTCGAGGCGCTGCGGGGTCTCGATCTCGATGAACTCGAACTCGTCCGGAGCGGCACCGGTGCCGTAGACGACACCCTTGGCGCGGTGCACGCGGGCGCCCCAGTCGACGCGGAAGGTCGCGGGCAGCAGGTCGATCAGCTTGTCGAACGCCGTGTCGGGTGACGCGGTGAGCTCCTCGACCGCCTCGAGGTCCATCACCAGGCTGCCGCCGGCGGGGTAGCGACTGATCCAGAGCACCTCGACACCGTCGAGCGAGGTGCACGCCGAGACCACCGAATCGGGCATCATGCCCTGGTTCAATTCGAGCAGGACATCATCGACTGCGGTGCCGTCATCGCGCTTCTCGACGATCTCGATCGCCTCGATGTCGCCCCCGGCCATACCGATCGCCGTCGCGACGCGACCCAGCGAACCGGGGACGTCGGGCAGCAGTACGCGCAACAGGAACGGCATGATTGGACACTAACCCGCGCGCGTTTCGGCGTGGTTGCGGGGCCACGCGTTGGTCGTCACAGCCGCTGGCGCAGGCCGGTCGCCCGCTGCGCCGTGGTGTCCACGGCAGCGCGTACGGCGGCCTCGGAGCCGACCACGACGACGCTCTCCTGGGCGCGGGTGACCGCGGTGTAGAAGAGCTCGCGGGTCAGCAGCCGCGAGTCGGCCTCGGGCAGCAGCACCGCGATCCGTCGCGCCTGGCTGCCCTGGCTCTTGTGGATCGTCATCGCGTGCATCGTGTCGATCGCGTCCAGGCGGGCGGGCGCGAAGGATCGCGGTGCGTCCGCGCCGGCGATCCACGCGCGGGGACGACCCTGGGCGTCGGCGACCACGACGCCGGTCTCGCCGTTGTAGATGTCGAGGGCGTAGTCGTTGCTGGTCACCAGGAGCGGGCGGCCGGCGTACCAGGCGGAGCCCAGCGGAGCGCCGAGCTCTGCGGCCAGCCACTGCTCGACGTGGTGGTTCCAGACCCGGACACCGTGCGGGCCCTCGCGATGGGCGCAGAGCAGCCGGAACCCGTCGAGCGCCGCGATGGCGGCCGCGGGGCCTTCGTCCTCCGCAGCTCGCCGGACGGCCAACGCGGAGGCCGTGCACTCGGCGCGCAGGGCCGTCACCGGGTCGTCGGTCTCGACGTACTCGACCTCGCCGGTGCCGGCGCGCAGCACCTCCAGCACCCGGTCGGCGGCGTCGGGGCCGTCGTCGCGCAGGGCGGCTGCGAGGCCCTTGATCTCCTCGGTGGAACGGTGGTTCTCGGTGAGCGCCACGACCGGTGAGTCGTCGTGGCCGGCAAAGCCGCCGACGAGGTCCGAGAGGACGGCGCCGGCGCCGACCGAGGTGAGCTGGCGCGGGTCGCCGACCAGCACGAGCCGCGTCTCCGGACGCACCGCGTCGAGGAGGCGGGCCATCATCGTGAGGTCGACCATCGAGGCCTCGTCGACCACGACCAGGTCGTACTTCAGCCGGTTGCCGCGGTCGTGCCGGAACCGGGTCGTGTTGTCCGGGCGCCAGCCGAGGAGCCGGTGCAGCGTCATCGCCTCGGGTGCCGGGACCTGGTCGGGTCCGTCGCCGAGTGCGCCCAGGGCGCCGAGCTCGGCGCCGACCGCCTCCTGCAACCGGGTCGCCGCCTTGCCGGTCGGCGCCGCGAGGGCAACCGACATCCGGCGGGCGTGGTCGACGCGGAACTGATCGGCCAGCGCCAGCACCAGCCGGGCCACGGTGGTGGTCTTGCCCGTCCCGGGGCCGCCGGTGAGCACGGTGGTGCGGTGGCGGGCGGCGTGCTCGACGGCCCGGGCCTGCTCCTGGCTCAGGTGGTCGCCGCTGACCCGCTGCAGCGTTGCGGTGAGGGCGGCCTCGTCGATCGGAGGGCGGCCGAGCGCGATCCGCTCGGCCAGGTCGTCGGCGACCTGGCGCTCGAGCCGGTGGTAGCGGTCGAGGTAGACGAGTCCGAGCTCGTGGTGGATGACGCCGCCCGTCACGAGGGGGGACGCGTCGATGGCCGCGGCCCACTCGGTGAGCTCGGGCCACTCGCCATCGACACCGAGCTCGACCAGGTCTGGCAGGCCTTCGAGGTCGAGCCCGACGGAGCCGGCGCGTACGGACCGGACCGCCAGCGCGACGGCCAGCTTGACCCGCTCGTCGCTCTCGCCGCCCAGGGCGGCGACCCGTTCGGCGACGCGGACGTCGGCCGCATCGATCACACCGGCAGCGTTGAAGGCGCCGAGCGACCCGGCCACCCGGCGCGCGACCCGCGGGTCGTGGGGCGAGGTCGCCTCGAAGAGTCCGGTCATCGGTGCACCCCTTCCAGCGACCCGTCCAGCAGGTCGGACAGGTCGGTGACCAGCGCGGCCGGCGGCTGCCAGGTGAAGATGCCACACGGCTCGCCGTCGACGGACGGGTTCTCGGGTCCGCACATGCCGCGCAGGTAGAGGTAGGCGACGCCGCCGAAGTGCAGCTCCGGGTCGTACCCGGGCTGGCGCCAGCGCAGGAACCGGTGCAGCACGACGGCGTACAGGAGGGCCTGGAGCGGGTAGTCCGAGTGGCCCATCGCGTCGACCAGCTCCGAGGGTCGGTACGACGCCGCCGTCAGGGGCTCCTCGCGCGGACCGAGCCAGTTGGTCTTGTAGTCGACGATCACGTAGCGGGGGGACTCGGGCTCCCCGAGCCTGAGCACGACGTCGACCGAACCGGTGAGGTAGCCGCGCAGCGTCTGGTCGCCGAGCAGCGGGTTGTCGAGCGACTCCGCGTAGGCACGGACGGGGTCGCCCTCGGGCAGGTGGCGGCGCAGCAGGCCGGCGATGTCGCCGAGCAGGACGGTCGCCTCCCCTGGTGCTTCGGCAGCATCACCCCCGGCGAGCGGCAGCTCGAAGTCGAGCTCGCAGAGCCGGTCACGGACGCCGATCCGGCGTAGCGTCGTACCGTCCATCAACGGACCGAGGGGCGTGTCGAGGACGGCGACCAGGGCGTCGGCCAGCTCCCCGGGCTCGACCGGGACCGGCCACCACGTCAGCTGTTCGTCGATCTGGGCCAGCAGCTCGCCACGCAGGTCGGCGGCGGTGGGGTCGGTGTGCTCGAGGACGGCGTGGACGAGGGAGCCGAACGTGG
>NZ_JBMCZA010000192.1:5125-5503 GCF_048654705.1 Nocardioides sp. CPCC 206348 | reverse complement strand
CTCGTCGTCCTTGGCCTCGACCTCGGGCTCGCTGTCGACGCCCGGCTGCCCGATCTCGGCAGCGAGGTCCACGTTGCTCAGGGAGGAGTACGACGTCCGTCGCCAGCCGGTGTCGACAGACCGTGTGAACGCGCGCGCCGAGAGCTCCCCCGGCGACTCGGCCACGAGCGGGGCCGTGGTCGCGGCCGGGTGGGACACCTCGGGGCTCGGGCCGCCGCGGTCGCGCCAGGCGGCGAACAGCGCGGTGACCGTGTCCTCGTCCGGCACCGACGGCGCGACGGGCACGTCGGCGCGCAGGGATCCGTCGGCGGCGGACTGCCGCATCAGCAGTCGGTGCAGCGGCGAGGCCTCGGCGTTCTTGGTCGGCGCCCACCAGGC
>NZ_JBMCZA010000192.1:4447-5065 GCF_048654705.1 Nocardioides sp. CPCC 206348 | reverse complement strand
CCGCCGATGTCGAGGCAGCGGCGACCGTCCGCGTCGTGGAAGAGCGGGCGCTTGGGCTTGCCGACGAACCGGTCGCCGAGCGCGGGGAGGTAGACGATCGGGTACTGCAGGCCCTTGCTCGCGTGGATCGTCACGAGCTGCACGGCAGCGGCATCGGAGTCGAGCCGGCGGGTGCGCTCGGCACCCCGACCGTCGCGCGCCTCGAGCACCTGCTGGCGCAGCCAGGCCAGCAGTGCAACGGCGCCCATCTGCTCGCGCTGCGCGACTTCGTGGAGCACCTCGCCGATGTGGCGGACGTCGGTGAGGGTTCGTTCGCCGCCGATCCGGGCGAGCATCCGCGCGGGCATCCCGCCGGACGTCGCGGCCTCGAGCACGGCGGCCACGCCGCGACGGGCCAGCGCCTCCGACCACGAGCGGAGCCGGTCGCCGAGGTCGTCGGCGAGGTCGTCGCCGCCGGCAGCCAGGCCGGCGGCGTCGTACCCGAGGAAGCAGGTGAGCGCCGCTGCCCGCACGCGTGGCGTGCGGTGCGGCTGCTCGAGCGCCTCCAGCAGCGAGAGCCACTCGGTCGCGGCGGGTGTCGCGAAGACACTGCCGCCGCCGGCGATGACGGCCGGGACG
>NZ_JBMCZA010000192.1:2044-4370 GCF_048654705.1 Nocardioides sp. CPCC 206348 | reverse complement strand
CTGGTGATCAGCGCCCGGATGTCGCGGGCGAGGTCCTCGGCGATGTGCGGGCGCACCTTCGCGATCGGGAGCATCGTCGCCGGCCCGCGCCGGAACGACTCGCGTCGCACGACCCGCAGCCGGAACGGCGCGGGGTGCGGAGCGCCGACGAGCCGCGACTCCTGGTGGTGGGCGGTCACGTCGTGCACGACGATCCGCGGGTCGCCGAGCTCGGCGCCGCGCAACAGCTGCTGGAACCCGTCGAGCAGGCCGGCATCGCTGCGCCGGTTGATGCCGAGGGTCTGCTGCGTCGTGGCCGTGCCCGCAGCGGTGAGGTAGGTCGTCACGTCGCCCCCGCGGAAGGCGTAGATCGCCTGCTTCGGGTCGCCGATCAGCACCATCGTTGCGTGGCCGGTGAACGCGCGGTCGAACACCTGCCACTGCACCGGGTCGGTGTCCTGGAACTCGTCGACCAGCACGATCTTCCAGCGCGCCCGCATCCGCGCCCGGGCCGGGGAGTCGGGGTGCGCGAGCGCCTCGGCGAGCTGGCTGAGGAGGTCGTCGTACGACAGGACGCCGAGGCGGCGCTTGCGCCGCTCCAGCTCGGCTCGTACGGCGGCCGCGAAGGCCACGCGCCGACCGGCCGGTTGCTCACGGGGCAACCCGGCGGGCTCGAGCTGCGACTGGGGGTCGGCCACCACGGCACGCGCGATGGCCAGCGCCTCGGCGTGGGTGAAGGCAGGCCCTCCACTGCCAGCGCCGTCGGAGGCCTGCGCGAACGCCCGCAGGTAGAGGTCGTCGACCACTTCGACGAGGCGGTCGTCGAGGTTCTCGACCAGGCGGGCGCGGGCATCGGTGTCGCCGGCGACGCCGAGCGAGTCGAGGACGAGCGAGCAGAACTGGTGGATGGTGGCGATCGTGGCGGCGTCGAAGTCGGCCAGCGCCTGCACCACCCGCGTGTGCCGGGTCGTCTTCTGCTCTTCATCACAGTCGAGGATCTGGGCGATCAGCTCGGTCTGCTCGACCCCAGCGGGGAGGTCACCGGCCAGCGCCTGCTCGGCCTCGACCAGCTGGCGGCGCACCTGCTCGCGCAGCTCCTGGCTGGCGGCGCGGCCGAAGGTCACCACGAGCAGCTGCTCGAGCGGGATGCCCTCCTCGGCGACGTAGCGGGTGACCAGCGCGCCGATGGTCCACGTCTTGCCGGTGCCGGCGCTGGCCTCGAGCAGGGTCGTGCCGGTGGGCAGCTCGCCGCGGATGTCGAACGGGTGCATCGGGGCCATCAGAGGACACCGACCTTCTCGGCGCCGGCGAGCAACGGCTCCCACAGCTGCCACGCCCAGGTGGTCAGGCCCGCGTCGACGAGCACGTCGATCGGTGCGTCGGGACCGTAGATCCGGCGGTGCGACGGGTCGTCGTCCTCGCCCTTGATCCCCCAGTCGTTGTAGGGATCGGTCACCCATGAGCGAGCCGCGACCTCGATCGGCTCGATGTCCATGCCGCGCAACGACTTCGCCTGCGCCTCGGCCCAGGCGTTCGACGTCTCGAGCGGCATCGGCAGCGGACGGGTCAGGCCCTGGTCGTGCAGGTCCACGATGCTGATCAGCCATTCGAGGGCGCGGTGGTCGAGCGGCCCCACCAGCGCACGCTGCGGACCCGCCTTGGAACGGGCGATCGCGTGGGCGGTCCAGTTCTCGTCGGGGTAGCTGGCGCTCAGCGCCAACACGTCGAGCCAGGACGACAGGCGTTGCTTCGGCTTCAGCCGCGAGTAGGAGAGCGACACGACCTGGTTGCCGTGGACCTGCGGCACCGTGCCGGTCAGCCGCCGCCCTCCCCCGAGGTCGACGTCGATGTCGAGGCTCCGGGCGGTTCCGGTGCGCACCGGCGCGCTGCGGGTGAACAGGTCCTGGCACTCCTGGACCACCTTGGTCAGCTCGCCGCGCCCGAGCTCGAACGGCGGCAGCGTGCCGCGCAGCTGCTCGGCCACCATCACCGCGGTCGCCGTGGCGCCCGGGTCCTCGGCCGCCAGGACCTCGCGCAGCAGCCGGTCGCCGATCTGCCACAGCTCCAGGCCGTTGAGCGTCACCGGGATCGCATCGGCCACCTGGTCCGGCTCGAACGGCGTCGCCACCTCGAGCCGCCGGCGCAGGAAGTACCGCGCCGGGTGGTGCACGAACGCTCGCAGGTCGGCGAGCGAGACGTCTGCCGCAGCCCGGGCCGGGAGCGCTTCGGGGAGGAACGCCGGCACCACCCCGCGCTCGGCCACCGATGCCCGCGCACCCGCCAGCGACGAACGGTCGAAGCTGAAAGGGCCGTCCGTGGCCAGCGATCCCGGCACATGGTTGCGGAC
>NZ_JBMCZA010000192.1:932-1994 GCF_048654705.1 Nocardioides sp. CPCC 206348 | reverse complement strand
GTGCGGTCGAGGGCATCGAGCAGCTCCCCGAGCGGGACCGCGGGAGGCCGCTCCTGGCCGGTGTGTTCGGCCGCGCCGGTGTAGGTGATCACGAGGCGTTCGCCGGCCGCGAGCACCGCGTCGAGCAGCAGCTGCCGGTCCTCGGCGCGCAGGTCGCGCTCGCCGACGACGGGGCGGCGGGCGAGCACGTCGTCGCCGTCGATGCCGGTGGCGCGTGGGAAGACGCCATCGTCCAGTCCGACGAGACAGACCACGCGGTGCGGGACGGAGCGCATCGGGACCATCGTGCAGACCGTGAGCGTGCCGGTGCGGAAGTTCGCGCGGGTGGGGCGGCCGGCGAGGCGGGCCTGCAGCAGCGCCCGTACGTCGGCCAGGCGCAACGGGACATCCGGGCCGGACTCGTCGGCGCTGGCCCGTGCCCGGGCCAGCTCGCGCTCGAACTGCGGCGACTGCCACGCGGCGTCGGGGTCGACCTCGCACAGGTCGCGCACGCCCTCGGTGATCGCGCCGAACCACTCATCGGCGGCGGCGGCCTTGCCGAGTGCCTCCAGGCAGGCACCGAGTCGGGCGACCGCCTCGCTGAGCCGACCGACGAGCTCGATCTCGCCGCTCGCGATGTCGTCGACGGGCAGCCCGCGGCCGAGGTGCTGGTGCTCGTCGTCGCTCATCGCGACGCCGAGGAGCAGGCGGTCGAGACCGGCACGCCAGGTGTTGTGCTCGAACCCTTCCATCGCGTACGACGCCCGCTGGGTGCCGTCGATCCCCCACCGGATGCCGGCTTCCGCGACCCACCGGGTGATCCGGGCGAGGTCGTCGTCGCTGAACCCGAACCGGCGGCGGCACACCTCCCGCGAGAGCAGGTCGATCACCTGCGACGCGGTCGCCCGACCACCCGCCAGCTCGACGAGTGCGACGGCGACGCCGAGCAACGGGTTGGTGCTGCTGACCGCCCGGTCGGCGAGGCGGACCCGCAACCGGTGCGCCGGGTGCAGTGCGTCGCCGACACCCTTGGCGGACTCGTCGGTGATGAGCTCGCCGAGGCCGAAGCCGGCCGAGATCAGC
>NZ_JBMCZA010000192.1:232-922 GCF_048654705.1 Nocardioides sp. CPCC 206348 | reverse complement strand
ACCGCCCGGTCGGCGAGGCGGACCCGCAACCGGTGGGCGGGGTGCAGCGCGTCGCCGACGCCCTTGGCGGACTCGTCGGTGATGAGTTCACCGAGCCCGAAGCCGGCCGAGATCAGTGGCGCGAAGGTCTCGATGTCGGGGCACATCACGACGATGTCGCGGGGCTCGAGGCTCGGGTCGTCCTCGAGCAGGCCGACGAGCACTTCCCGCAGCACGTCGATCTGGCGGGCGGCGCCGTGGCAGGCGTGCACCTGCACGGTCCGGTCCTTGGGGTCGAGGACGCGGGCGGCACGCTCGGCGACGTCGGGCGCGTGGTTGGCGCGGAGGTCGGACTGGAGCCAGCCGAGCAGGTGGTCGGGAGCAGCGGGATCGGCAGCAGCACCGGCGTCGACGGCCTGCCCGGCGCGCACCCGGGCACCGAGCACGGTGGCGAGCTCGCGGGCGTCACGGCCCAGCGAGGCGAGCAGCGGGTGGTCGACGAGGTCGGCGGAACGGGACACGTCGCGCGGCGTCACCTCGGCGCCGGCCGCGGTCACGGCGTCCCACAGCGCGGCCGACGGCTGGGCCAGCCACAGGTGCACGTCACGGTGTTCGCCGAGCGCGGCGAGCAGGTCGATCTCGGTCTCGGGAAGGCGCGTGTGCCCGAACAGCGACAGCCGGTCGGGCAGGTCGAGCCCGGCCACCTCACCG
>NZ_JBMCZA010000192.1:0-179 GCF_048654705.1 Nocardioides sp. CPCC 206348 | reverse complement strand
ACGTGCCCGGCCCCGGCCATCCGCGCCAGCAACCGCCGCCACAGCTCGGCCTCCCAGCTCAGGTCGGCCACCAGCTCCCCGGCACCGTCGCCACCGATGCCGTCGGTGTCGCGGCCCTCGCGCCAGTCCGTGACGAGCGCAGGCCGCTGGACGGCGTACGACGAGAACCGCTCCGCAAG
>NZ_JBMCZA010000191.1:48831-59746 GCF_048654705.1 Nocardioides sp. CPCC 206348 | reverse complement strand
GGTGGGCCGCCTGGGTCACGGCTGCGGCGGGTGGGGCGTCCGGCGCCGCCACGTTGGGCGCGCCGCAACTGGTGCAGAACCGGTCATTCGGGGGCAGGTCGACGCCACAATCGCCACAGAACCGGGCAGACAAGGGACCTCCAGGGTGCGGCGGTGGGCGCGACCGACCCGGACGGTCACCGACACAACGTCATGACTTCGCCGGAAGTTATTGCCAAGATGACCCCATGACGACCGGAGAGGCAGCGCGCGAGCTTCGCGCCGAAGCGCTGATCGATGCCCCCGCCGACCAGGTGTGGGCGCTGCTCACCGATCTCAAACAGATGGCGCAGTGGAGCCCGGAGACGATCTCGATGCTGCCGCTCAAGCGGGGCGGGCTGCGCACGGGCCAGTGGTACCTCGGCATCAACCGGCGCAAGGCCGTCGTCTGGCCGACGCGTTCGGTGGTGGCCGACGTGGATCCGGGGCGGCGGCTGGTCTGGGACACGAGGTCCAGTGGGGCGCAATGGGTCTGGGAGCTGGAGGCCGAGGGTGAGACGACCCGTGTGGTCCACCGCCGGCCGGTGCCCTCGGGCAACACGCTGATGGGCAAGGTCTTCGCGTCGGCGTTCCTGGGTGGCGGCGTCGAACACGCCGATGAGCTCGAGGCCGGGATGGCCACCACGGTGGCGGGGCTGAAGGCCGCAGCCGAGCGCTAAATCTGCTGTCGGCGAACAGCGGGTGTTATCGCGTGGATCTGTCCCCCGGGGAGGCTAGTGTCACCGTCGTGACCCAGTTTCCCGGTGGCCCCGAGCGAGGCCCTCAGATGAACGGCCCAGAGATGAATGGAGCCGCGGGGATCAGCTTCCTCGACGACAACATCTACAGCCGTTTGCTCCGCGAGCGGATCGTGTTCCTCGGTTCCGAGGTGCGCGACCAGAACGCCAACGCGATCTGCGCCCAGCTGCTGCTGCTGTCGGCGGAGGATCCCGAAGCGGACATCTTCCTGCACATCAACAGCCCCGGTGGCTCCGTGGACGCCGGCATGGCGATCTACGACACGATGAACTACATCCCCAACGACGTGGCGACGGTCGGCATGGGCCTGGCTGCCTCCATGGGGCAGTTCCTGCTCTGCGCCGGCGCCAAGGGCAAGCGGTACGCGCTGCCCCACGCGCGGATCATGATGCACCAGCCGTCGTCCGGCATGGGTGGTTCGGCCTCCGACATCAAGATCCAGGCGCAGCAGTCGCTGCACATCAAGAAGGTGCTCCTCGACCTCATCGCCGAGCACACCGGGCAGACCGTCGAGCAGGTCACCAACGACGCCGACCGTGACCGCTGGTTCACGGCCGCCGAGGCGCAGGAGTACGGCCTGGTCGACAAGGTGGTCAAGAGCGCCCGGGAAGCCGTCGACGAGGGCCGTCCGGCCCACAAGAAGGACTGAGCTGATGAACTACTACATTCCCCAGTGGGAAGAGCGCACCTCCTACGGGTTCCGCCGCATCGACCCCTACGGCAAGTTGTTCGAGGACCGGATCATCTACCTCGGCTCGCCGATCTCCGATGACGTCGCGAACGCCGTCATCGCCCAGCTGCTGTGCCTGCAGTCGATGAACCCCGACCAGGACATCAGCATCTACATCAACAGCCCCGGTGGCTCGTTCACCGCGCTGACGGCGATCTACGACACGATCCAGTTCATCAAGCCGGACGTGCAGACCGTGTGCATCGGCCAGGCGGCCTCGGCGGCGGCGATCCTGCTCGCCTCGGGCGCCAAGGGCAAGCGCCTGGCGCTGCCCAACAGCCGGATCCTGATCCACCAGCCCTACACCGAGGGCACGTTCGGCCAGACCTCGGACATCGAGATCCAGGCGAACGAGATCCTGCGGATGCGCGAGCTGCTCGAGAAGATGATCAGCGACCACTCCAACCGGTCGCTCGAAGAGGTCAGCCGCGACATCGAGCGCGACAAGATCCTCACCGCCCAGGGCGCGATCGAGTACGGCTTGATCGACTCCATTCTTGAGTCCCTCAAGACCCCCGTACTCGTCTGATTCCCCGCTCGATCTTGAAGGACCCGATGACCTCCTCGACGTACACCCCGTGTCACGCCCCCTCCGGGGCGCGACAGGGAGTACCGTCGGGGAGTTCACATCTGAGGAGGACCCGTGGCACGCATCGGTGACGGTGGCGACCTGCTGAAGTGCTCGTTCTGCGGCAAGAGCCAGAAGCAGGTCAAGAAGCTCATCGCTGGTCCGGGTGTCTACATCTGTGACGAGTGCATCGACCTGTGCAACGAGATCATCGAGGAGGAGCTCGCCGAGGGCTCCGAGGTCGAGCTCGCTGACCTGCCGAAGCCCAAGGAGATCTTCGAGTTCCTGAACTCCTACGTCATCGGGCAGGAACAGGCCAAGAAGTCCCTCGCGGTGGCGGTCTACAACCACTACAAGCGGGTCCAGGCGGGCGTCTCGCCCGGCGTCGGTCCCGGTGGACAGGGCAAGCACAAGGACGAGGTCGTCGAGGTCTCGAAGTCCAACATCCTCGTGATCGGCCCGACCGGTTGCGGCAAGACCTACCTCGCCCAGACGCTCGCCCGGATGCTCAACGTCCCGTTCGCGATCGCGGACGCCACGGCGCTGACCGAGGCCGGCTACGTCGGCGAGGACGTCGAGAACATCCTGCTCAAGCTGATCCAGGCCGCTGACTACGACGTCAAGAAGGCCGAGACCGGCATCATCTACATCGACGAGATCGACAAGGTCGCCCGCAAGGCCGAGAACCCGTCGATCACCCGCGACGTCTCCGGCGAGGGCGTGCAGCAGGCGCTGCTGAAGATCATCGAGGGCACCACCGCCTCGGTTCCGCCGCAGGGCGGCCGCAAGCACCCGCACCAGGAGTTCATCCAGATCGACACGACGAACATCCTGTTCGTCGTGGGCGGTGCCTTCGCCGGTCTCGAGCACATCATCGAGCAGCGCGTCGGCAAGAAGTCGCTCGGCTTCACGGCCGAACCGCGCGGCGAGGCCGAGCGTGCCGCGGACGACCTGCTCAGCAAGGTTCGTCCCGAGGACCTCACCAAGTTCGGCCTGATCCCCGAGTTCATCGGCCGGCTGCCCCTGATCGCGAGCGTCAGCCCGCTCGACCAGGCGGCCCTGGTGCAGATCCTCACCGAGCCCCGCAACGCCCTGACGAAGCAGTACAAGAAGCTCTTCGACCTCGACGGTGTCGAGCTCGAGTTCTCCGACGACGCGATCCAGGGGATCGCCGACAAGGCGCTGGAGCGCGGCACCGGTGCCCGTGGCCTGCGCGCCATCATCGAGGAGGTCCTCCTCCACGTGATGTACGACGTCCCGAGCCGTGGCGACGTGGAGAAGGTCATCATCACGCGCGACGTCGTCGACAACGATGTGGCGCCGACGCTGGTCCTGCGCGAGGCGAAGAAGAAGAAGTCCGCCTGACCTGCTCGACCTGACGGTTGGTCAGCAGTAGTCCGCGACGTACTTCTCGAGGGCCTGCTTGCCGACCGGGTCGGTGACGTTGCTGTCGGCAAGGTCGATCAGGTACCGGCGCGCCTCGAAGGGCAGGTTCTCGGGCGTGCCGTGCTCGATGATCAGGTCGTCGATCCCGCTCTCGCGGAACTGCATTCCCGTCATGTCCTCGCAGAACTGGGCCTGATCAGCGTCCGAGGGCCACTGCGTGGCACGGCAGCCGGTGGCGGCGACGAGCACCACCGCCACCGCGGCGACGAACCGGACCGGCATCACTCAGCCGGTGCCGCAGGCGTCTCTTCGACCTCGGCGATCTCGGCCGTGATCGTGAGGTCGCTGGCGGACTCGTCGACCGTGAAGACCAGGTCGCCGATGATCTTGCCGGCCGCGACCAGGTCGCGGCGAGCGAGCTCGGCGGCGCGGACGGCCTTCTCGGGGCCGGAGACCTCGACGCGGGCCAGCGGCGTCTTCATGGTGACCTTGGCCTGCGACTTGGCGCCACGGATGCCGCCCAGTGCAGCGGCGACCGAGTCGATGATCGATCCGTCGGACGCGGCGGGGGAGCCGAGCTCGTTGACGGTCGGCCACGGCGCGCGGTGCACCGAACCCTCCTGCCACCACGACCACACCTCTTCGGTGACGTAGGGCAGGAACGGTGCGAGCAACCGGAGCTGGACCTGGAGCGCGAACGCGAGGGTCGCCCGGGCCGAGTCGGAGGCGTCGCCGGCCTCGGCGTAGGCGCGTTCCTTCACGAGCTCGAGGTAATTGTCGCAGAACTCCCAGAAGAACTTCTCGCTGACCTCGAGGGCCGTCGTGTAGTCGTAGGCCTCGAACGCTTCGGTGGCCTTGCGGACCACGCCGCCGAGGCGACCGAGCAGCGCGGTGTCGACCGGCTCGCTGACGCGCGCGGCACTGAACTCGGTGGCACCGACGCTGCCGAGCACGAACTTCGAGGCGTTGAGGACCTTCATCGCCAGGCGGCGACCGACCTTCATCTGGGTCTCGTCGAAGGGCGAGTCCAGGCCGGGGCGGGCGATCGCCGCGCGCCAGCGGACGGCATCGGCGCCGTACTTCTGGAGGATCTCGTCGGGCACGACGACGTTGCCCTTGGACTTCGACATCTTCTTGCGGTCCGGGTCGACGATGAAGCCGGAGATCATGGCGTGGGTCCAGGGCGCCGCGCCGTTCTCGAGCTGCGCGCGGACGACGCGCGAGAACAACCAGGTGCGGATGATGTCGTGCGCATGGGTGCACAGGTCCATCGGGAAGACGCGCGACCACAGGTCCGGGTCGGTCTCCCAGCCACCGGCGATGTGTGGCGTCAGCGACGACGTCGCCCAGGTGTCCATCACGTCGGGGTCGCCGATGAAGCCGCCGGGCTTGCCGCGCTGCTCCTCGGTGTAGCCGGTGGGGACCTGCGTGGACGGGTCGATCGGCAGCTCGGCCTCGGTGGGCAGCAACAGGCGGGCGTAGTCGGGCTCGCCCTCGCCGTCGAGCGGGTACCAGACGGGGAACGGGATGCCGAAGAAGCGCTGGCGCGAGATCAGCCAGTCGCCGTTGAGGCCGCCGACCCAGTTGTCGAAGCGGTGCTTCATGTGCGGCGGCAGCCACTGGATCTCGGCGCCGCGGGCCAGCATCTGGTCGCGGACGTCGGCGTCGCGGCCACCGTTGCGGAGGTACCACTGGCGGGTCGAGACGATCTCGAGGGGCTTGTCGCCCTTCTCGTAGAAGTTCGCCATCCGCTGCGTCGGCTTCGGGTCCCCGTCGAGGTCACCGGTCTCGCGGAGCTTCGCGACCACGGCCTCGCGGGCCGAGTGGACCGTCTTGCCCATCAGGTCGGCGTACGCCGTCGAGGCCTGCTCGCTCGAGAGCCACTCGGGCGTCTCCCGGGTGAAGCGACCGTCGCGGCCGATCACGGTGCGGACGGGCAGCTGCAGCTCCCGCCACCAGGTGACGTCGGTGAGGTCACCGAACGTGCAGCACATCGCGATGCCGGCGCCCTTGTCCTTCTCGGCGCCCGCGTGGGCCAGGACGGGGATCTCGACGCCGAAGACCGGCGAGGTGACCGTCGTACCGAAGAGGTCCTGGTAGCGCTCGTCGTCGGGGTGGGCGATGAGGGCGACGACGGAGGGGATCAGCTCGGGGCGGGTGGTCTCGATGTGCACCGGGGTGCCATCAGGCTTGTGGAAGGCGACGCGGTGGTAGGCGCCGGCGTAGTCGCGGGCCTCGAGCTCGGCCTGCGCGACCGCGGTCTGGAAGGTGACGTCCCACAGGGTCGGCGCCTCCTGGAGGTACGCCTCGCCGCGACCCAGGTTGCGCAGGAACGCACGCTGGCTGACGGTCTGCGCCTTGGCGCCGATCGTCGTGTAGGTGATGTTCCAGTCGACGCTCAGTCCGAGGGTGCGCCACAGCGTCTCGAAGACCTTCTCGTCCTGCTCGACCAGCTGCTCGCACAGGGCGATGAAGTTCGGGCGGCTGATCGGGATCTGGCGCTTGGGGTCCGGCTTCTCCGGCGGGGTGAAGTCCGCGTCGTAGGGCAGCGAGGGGTCGCAACGGACGCCGAAGTAGTTCTGCACCCGGCGCTCGGTGGGCAGGCCGTTGTCGTCCCAGCCCATCGGGTAGAAGACGGACTTGCCCTGCATCCGCTGGAAACGGGCGATCAGGTCGGTGTGGGTGTACGAGAAGACGTGGCCCACGTGCAGGCTGCCGCTGACGGTCGGCGGCGGCGTGTCGATGGCGTAGACGTTCTCCCGCGGCTGGGTCCGGTCGAAGGCGAAGGTGTCATCGGCCTTCCACTGGTCGGACCACTTCTGCTCGAGTCCTTCCAGCGCCGGGCGGTCCGGTACGACGATCGCCGCGGACTCCCCGTCGGGGGCCGGGGCGGTCGGGGCCGGTGCGTCAGTGCTGTGGAGCTCGGTCATGGTCACGAATCCTAGTTCGGACCGGCCCCGCGGCTGGAACCGGCGGGCTACCCTCGACCGATGCGCACGATTCGGCTCCGCCTGCTCGCCGCCGCGGCGACCCTGCTGACAGGGCTGGCGGCCGTGCTCACGAGTGCGGTCGTCGTACCCCCGGCGCAGGCGGCGGGCCCCACGTCGGTGAGCCTGGTCGGGAGCGGCTGGGGGCACGGACGAGGCATGTCGCAGTACGGCGCACAGAACGCCGCCCGCAACCATGCCCGGACCGCGACGCAGATCCTGGACTTCTACTACCCGGGCACAGTGTCGGCGCCGGCCGCGGGGCCGATGGTGGTGCTGATCACAGCCGACACCAGCAGCAACGTGGTCATCGAGCATCGCTCCGGCCTGATGGTGCGCAGCGTGAAGACCGGCGCGACGTGGAGCCTGGCCCGCGCGGGCGCCAAGCAGTGGCAGATCACTCCGGTCTCGGGCAACACCGTCAGTCGCGTCTCGGTCCTGACGGACCGGTGGCGGGTGGTGCGCGACATCCCGGGCGAGGCGGAGTTCGGCGCGGGCACCTCCCCGCTGAAGCTGATCCTGCCCAGCGGCTCGGCCGTCTACCGGGGCCGGCTGCGCTCGATCATCGCCGGTACGAGCCGTGACACCGCCAACGTGGTCGACCTGGAGGACTACCTCAAGGGTGTGGTCCCGGTCGAGATCCCCGCCCTGTGGCATCCGCAGGCGGTGCAGGCGCAGTCGGTGGCTGCGCGGACCTACGCCGTGTTCGCACGCACCAATCCGCACCCGCCGGGATACCACCTGTGCGACACGTCGGCCTGCCAGGTCTACCGCGGTGTCGGGGCCGAGCACTCGGCGAGCACGGCGGCCATCGCGGCCACGAAGTCCCAGATCCGGGCGTACGGCGGCAAGCCCGCGTTCACGCAGTTCTCCTCGAGCAACGGTGGCTGGACCGTCCAGGGCTCGCCTGCCTACCTGCCGGCGAAGGCCGATCCGTACGACGTGTGGTCGGGCAATCCCAACGCACAGTGGAAGGTCACGCTCACCGATCTCGCGATCGAGAAGGCCTACCCCGCCACCGGTGACTTCCTGGAGCTGTCCGTCCTCAAGCGCGACGGCAAGGGAAGCTGGGGCGGTCGGGTCACCGAGATCCGGATCCGGGGAGCCAAGGGGTCCGCGACGGTCACCGGTGATGCCTTCCGGGCTGCGCTGCGGCTCAAGTCGACGATGTTCGCGTGCTCGCCGGTCGGGTCGACCTGCCGGAACTGATGCCCGTCCGGGAGAGGAACGCCCGGATCAGCAGGCCCACCACCAGCGCCCAGAACGCCGCGCCGATGCCGAGCACGGTGACCCCCGAGGCTGCGACGACCAGGGTGGCCGCGGCCGACTCCCGCTCGGCGGGGTCGGCGAGTGCCTCGGCCAGCGCCGCGCCCAGGGTGCCGAGCAGTGCCAGTCCGGCTGCGGCCTGCATGAGGCCGTCCTCCGCGGCCACCACCATGGCTGCCAGCGCGCTGCTGGCGACGGCCAGCACCAGGTAGGTCACCGATGCACTGACCGCGGCGATCCAGCGCCGGCTGCGGTCGGGACCAGCGTCCGGGCCGGCGGCCAGCGCGGCGCTGATCGCCGCGAGGTTGATGGCGTGTCCGCCCGTCGGGGCTCCGACGATGGTGCCGATTCCGGTCACGGTGAGCGACTCGCGCCACGGAACGGTGTAGCCGAAGCCGCTCATCACGGCGACGCCCGGCACGTTCTGCGAGGCCATCGTGACGACGTACAGGGGAAGGGCGACGCCGATCAGCGCGGACCAGGACCACGACGGCGTGGTCCAGGCGACGGTGGGGGCCAGGGCCCCGGCCCCGATGTGGGCGGTGGCGAGGACGGTGCCGAGCGCCACGGCGAGCGCTCCGGGCACGGCCCAGCGCGGGGCGAGGCGCAACAGCACCAGCCAGGTCAGGATCACCGGCGCGATCACCCACGGCGCATCCACGAGGGCGGTCACCGGTGCCAGGCACAGCGGGAGCAGGACGCCGGCGAGCATGGCCCGGGCGAGACTGTGGGGGATCGCGGCCACCAGGTCGCCGATGCGAGGGATCAGGGCGGTCAGCACGATGAGGACACCGGTGGCGACGAAGGCACCGACGACCGCCGGCCAACCGCCCGTCACGCCGGCCGTCGAGGCGAGCAGCGCGGCGCCCGGTGTCGACCAGGCCAGCGTCACCGGGATCCGGTGGCGCAGGGACAGCCACAGCATCCCGAGTGACTGGGTCACGCACAGCGTGAGGAGGCCGGACGCGGCCTGGTCGGGTGTCGCGCCGACCGCGGTGAGACCCGCGAACACGACCACGAACGAGCTGCTGAAGCCGACGACCGCGGTCACGACACCAGCCATCACCGGTCCGTGCGTCGTCTGGGCTGCCACGGCCCGAGACTAGTGACTGGTGGCCAGCGACGGTGGCAGGAGACGGGGGCTAGAAGGGCGGGGTGCCCATGCCCGTGATCCGGAACCGTCCCCACGGGTCGCGATCCGACACCCGGCCGTCGGCCTCGCCATGGTCGGTGCGCAGCCGCACGTGGCTGCCGCTGCGGAGCGTGGCGAGCTCAGGAGCGTCGGCGATCCGGCCGTACCAGTGGAAGTGCCCGTCCAGCGGCTGGAAGGCACCGCGGAGGGTCACGGTGACGGCCTGTTCGGCGTCGTCGAGCACGACAGTGGCCGGGCCGTCGTACGACGCCTGCGGCTCGTGCAGGACGCTCATGCCTGCTCCTTGCGGATCGGTCGCACGTTCGGCTGGACCTCGGGTGGAGGGTCGAGGGCGGTGAGCTGGACGCCGTACTCCTCGGCAGCGCCGGACAGCGCGTGCCAGATGAAGTCGCTGAGGTACGTCGTCGCGGTCGCGCGGGACATGGTGCGCCGCTCCAGCCACCATTGGCCGACCGAGTTGCCCATGCCGACGATGGCGTGCGCCCAGGGCTCGGCCGCACCGGCGTCGCCGCCGAGGTGGCGCAGCGCGTCGCCGAGCAGCCGGGAGAGCTTGGCCGCGATGACCGTCTTGCCGTCCGCGACCGGGTCGGCGCCGGCTGCATGGTGGCGGATGAGCAGGAGGAAGGCGGCGGGGTGTTCGGCCAGGGTGTCGAGGTAGGCCGTCACGCCGGCGGTGACCCGGTCCCGGGCCGTCGCGGGGGCGAGGACGGCCGTGATCACCCGGTCCAGGACCAGCTCGGCGCCCCAGGTGCCGACGGCGGCGTACAGCTCGTCCTTGTCGGCGAAGTAGCGGTAGATGACCGGTTTGCTGACGCCTGCTTCGGCGGCGATGTCGGTCACGGAAGCCTCCGGACCGAGGGCATCGATCGCCCGGATCGCGGCCTGGACGAACTCGGCACGCCGATCGACCCGGTGCTTCTCCCAGCGGGTCGTGCGCCCATCACCCTTGGCGTTTCCCTTGGCGTTTCCCTTGGAGCTTCCCTGGACACTGCCCTTGACGTTGCCGGCCATGAGGAGAACAGTACAGGTAGACGTTACCGACGGTAATACCTAGTTTCGGAGGATCTGGCCCCATGACGATCGTGGATCCCCTCGCTGACCGGTTGCTGCGCTCGACCGCCAAGCAGTCCTACGACCCCGAGGTCGACCTCGACTGGGACGCGCCGCCGGTCCCCGGCCTGTGGTGGATGCAGCCCGAGCGCATGTCGCTCTACGGCACGAAGCTGTGGGACCGGTTGAGCGAGGAGGAGCGGATCACCCTTTCGCGCCACGAGGTCGCGAGCATCGCCAGTGTCGGCATCTGGTTCGAGGTCGTCCTGATGCAGCTGCTGCTGCGTGACGTCTACACCGCCGATCCGCGGGACCCGAGGACGCAGTTCGCCCTCACCGAGGTGGGTGACGAGACGCGCCACACCGTCATGTTCGGACGTGCGATCGGGTCCATGGGCATGCCCGCCTACGGTCCGCGGCCCAGGGTGAGGCAGTTCGCGAAGCTGGGGCCGCTGGCCCTGCGCGGGGCAAGTGCCTATGCCTCGATCCTGATCGGTGAGGAGCCGGTCGACCGGTGGCAGCGCGACTCGATGCGCGACGAGCGGATCCAGCCGCTGACCAGGATGGTGTCGCGGATCCACGTGACCGAGGAGGCCCGCCACGTGACCTTCGCCCGCGACGAGCTGGTGAAGGCGGTGCGTGGTCTGGGTCGGGCCGAGCGGCAGTGGCACCAATGGCTGACTGCCCAGGTTGCCTTCATCACCATGCGGTCCCTGGTGCACCCCGACGTCTACGCGTCCGTCGGGATCGACCCGCGTGAGGGCCGTCGGGCGGCGCTGGGCAACGAGAACTACCGCGAGACCATCGCGTGGATGGGCGAGAAGGTCATGCCGTTCCTCGAGGAGCAGGGGATGGTCGGCAAGGCCCACCGCAAGACGTGGCGCGCATCGATGCTGATGCGCTGACCCGCACTCACGAGAGGGCTGCGCGAGCGGCGATCACGGCCTCGTAGATCGTCTGGGCGAGGGCGGAGCCCTCACGCCGGACATCGGTGGCCC
>NZ_JBMCZA010000191.1:46536-48821 GCF_048654705.1 Nocardioides sp. CPCC 206348 | reverse complement strand
GCAAGGCCCACCGCAAGACGTGGCGCGCATCGATGCTGCTGCGCTGACCCGCACTCACGAGAGGGCGGCGCGAGCGGCGATCACGGCCTCGTAGATCGTCTGGTCGAGGGCGGAGCCCTCGCGCCGGACATCGGTGGCCTTCAGGACGACGAGGCGGTTGAGGCGGACCTCGCTCTCGCGGCCACGCGTGTCCCACCCGCCGGAGCCGACGTCCATCCAGACGCGCCCCTGCCGGGCTTCCTGCTCCTCGTCGCGGTCGTGGTCCTTGCTGGTCATGACGAGGCAGTCGACCGTCGTGACGCCGTCCGGGCCGGTGGCCGTGCCGATCACGAGGACCGGGCGGTCCTTGCCCTGCAGTGGGTCGTCCTCGTAGGGCACCCACGCCCACACGACCTCGCCCGGATCGGGGTCGCCGTCGAGGTGGGGTGCGTACGTGCCGTCGGTCATGGCGTCTCCTTGAAGAACTGGCTGAGCAGGCCCGGAGTCGCGGCTTCGGCGAGGGCGAGAGCGGCCGGTGCAGGTACGTCGTCCACGGCGATGCGGCCGCCACCACCTGCGGTGGTCGCGGCGAGGTCGACCAGCCCCGCGCGGCGCTGGAACCAGGTGGCGCGGAGGTTCCAGCCGATGACGTGCGAGGAGCCGAGGGCCGAGCGGGCACGGGTCAACGAGCCTGACCGCATCACGACGTGACCGGCGTGGTGCGCGTGGCCGAGGGAGCGCGCTCGATCGGCGGCCAGGGCGAGGGCAGTGCCCAGGGGGAGTGCCGAGGCGAGGAGCAGCCACGGCGAGGCCCCCGCGACCACCGCCAGCCCCAGGAGTACGACGAAGGGTGCTGCGCCGATCAGGGCCCGGGTGTAGCGGCGAGTGGTCGCCGCACGGCCGTGGGTGAGGAGTGGCCCGTCCATCGGGTCCGGATGGCCCAGCACGGTGCGCGCGACGTCGTACGCCGTGGCCGCGGGAGCGGGCGGCAGGAGGGCGGACGAACTGGCCTGGCTGCGGTCGAGGCCGGTGACGATCGCCGTCACCGAGCGTCCGTTCGCCAGCCGCAGCATGGCCGGTTCCGCGATGCTCACGCCGGCCAGCCGGGCCACGTCGATGCTCGTCTCGCGGCGGGTGAGCAGGCCCCGGCGGACGTGCCAGGCGGCGTCGTGCCGGGACAGGAGGAAGCCGCCGTTGGTGAGCAGGTAGCCGCCGACGACCACGACGACCGCCAGCACGGCGATCACCCCGATGATCGTGAGGACGAAGCCGGCGTCGACCGCGGCGATGTCCTCCTCGGTGATCCTGACGTCCAGGACCTCGGTGAACTGCAGGACGACACCGGTCAGGGCACCGAAGGCCACCAGCGCGGTGCCGCTGAAGGGTGCGTACCAGAGCCAGCGCGGTGAGAAGCGGGCCACGACTTCCTCGGCCTCGACGGCCGGCGCGATGACCTCGGGATCCGTCGAGCCGTCGGCAGGTCGAGCCTGTCGGGACCCGAGCAGGTGGACCCGCAGCGCGGTCGCCTGCTCGCGGGGGAGGGAGTCGAGCGAGAGCCGTTCGTCGGCGTCGCTGACCACGCTGCCGGTTCCGATGACGACGGTGGTCAGGCCCAGCATCCGGTGCAGGACCGACGCGGTCAGGTCGACGGTGCGGACGCGGTCGACCGGGGTCGAGAGGGTGTGGCGTTGCAGGAGCCCGCGGCGCAGCTCGACGCGTCCGTCGGTGACCCGGTAGGTGGTGGTGAAGTAGCGCACGATGCCCAGCGCGACGGGGACGAAGACGCCGAGCAGGGCCCACGGGCCGGACCCGGAGACGCCGCCGGCGACGACCAGGCCGATCAGCACGGGCAGGAACCTGGCGCCCTCCTTGAGCGGGTGGATCAGCAGCATCCGTGGATCGAGCCGCTCCCAGGCAACCGACCCGGTCGCTGTCTCGACCTCGCTCATGTCGCGTCGCCCGCCACCAGGTCGGCCTTCCGGGTGAGCTCGTCGATGAGTGCCAGCGCGACGTCGCGGTCCAGCCCCTCGATCTGCAGCGGTCCGGCGGCCGAAGCCGTGGTCACCGTGACCGTGGCGAGGTTGAACAGGCGCGTCAGCGGACCCTGCGCGAAGTCGACCGTCTGCACCCGAGACATCGGTGCGATCCGGCGCTCCCGGGCCCACCACCCGCGCTGCGTGTAGACCGCCGTGGGCGAGACCTCCCAGCGGTGAACCCGATACCGCCACTGGGGTACGACGACTGCGCTCGTCACGCACACCACCAGGGTCAGCGCGGCCAGCCACCAGCGCAGCCCGTCCGGTGCC
>NZ_JBMCZA010000191.1:46341-46526 GCF_048654705.1 Nocardioides sp. CPCC 206348 | reverse complement strand
ACGGCCTCGACGGCGGCGGTGACGTGCCAGAGGGCGAGCGCCCGGGGGCTGACCCGTTCGGCCGGATCGCGCAGTTCACTCACGCACCGACCCTAGCCAGTGGGGTCGAGTGACTGGTCAGCTGTGCGGCAGGTCCAGAGGGCCGTCGGAGTCATTGTCAGCACCGGACACCGGTGCTCTGCTCC
>NZ_JBMCZA010000191.1:39544-46331 GCF_048654705.1 Nocardioides sp. CPCC 206348 | reverse complement strand
TGGGGTCGAGTGACTGGTCAGCTGTGCGGCAGGTCCAGGGGGCCGTCGGAGTCATCGTCAGCACCGAACACCGGTGCCCTGCTCTCTCGCCAGGACCTTCGTCCCGAGCCGAGGCCGACCCCACCGGCCCGGAATGACCATGGTGCTGCGGTCTTCGATCATGATTTGCTGGCAGGTCCCGATTCGGTCTTCGGACCGCTCGGGACGGACCTACCGTGGCGAGGTGGACACCATCACCCTGCGCGTGGCATTCGGCCTCGTGGCCGTGTGTGTCCTTGCGCTCTTCTACGGCGTGACGTACCGGTCCACGCGGTCGTCGTACAGCGCCTGGTGGTGTCTCTCGCTGTCGTGCTTCATCCTCAGCGCGTTGCTGTTCGTCCTCAACGGCACCCCGGCGCAGGTCGTCGCCAACCCGGTGGGCAATGCCACCGGCGCCCTTGGTGCCGCTTGTGTCTGGGCAGGTGCCCGGTCCCTCCGTGGTCGGGACGTCTCGTGGCGGCCGCTGGTGCTGGTTCCTGCGCTCGTTCTGCTGGTCTCGCTGCTGGACGACCCGGTCCACGACAGGTGGTCCGGGGGCATCGCGTACCTCCTCGCCATGGCAGGCCTGATCGGGCGGTCGGCCGTCGAGCTCCGCCAGCTGCTCCGCGAACGTGACCCCCGGGGCGGCAACAGCGACCAGATCGGGTTCGCGGTGTCGTCGATGGCGATCACCTCGGGAGCCATCGCCGGCTACTACGCCGTGCGAACGGTCGTGTTCGTCGTCCTCGGCCCGGAGCATCGGGTCTTCGACGTCGGGTTCGGCGGCCAGACGACCACCTTGCTCACCATGGTCCTGCTGGTCGTGGTGACGTTCAGCATGTCGGCGCTCAGTCACGAGCAGCAGACCTCCGACCTCCGGTTGCAGGCCACGCGGGACGCGCTCACCGGTCTGCTCAACCGCGCCGAGTTCTTCCGGGTCGCCGAGCGCGACCTCCGGCGTCGCGGCCGGCGGGCGGCGCTGGTCATCGCCGACCTGGACCGGTTCAAGGACCTCAACGACCGGTTGGGCCATGCGGCCGGTGACGACGCGCTGATCGCGTTCGCCAAGAGCTGTGCGGCCGTCGTCGGCGACCGCGGGCTCGTCGGTCGCCTGGGTGGGGACGAGTTCGTGCTCCTGGTCCCCGACGTGGAAGCCGACCTGCTCACCGAGGCGATCGCGGCCCGCTACAGGCGCGACGCCGAGCGTCGTACGGCAAGCTTCGGGATCGCCACCATCGCTCCCGGCGACGACATCGCGACCACGATGGCCGCCGCCGACGCCGCGTTGTACCGCGCCAAGGCCGGTGGACGCGGTCGGGCGGGTCGTGGCGCCGATGACTCCCGGCGCGACCCGCGGTCTGCACTTCCATGAGCGATGACAAGCATGGCACCGGCCCGTTGGACGTCACCTTCAGTGAGCAGCTCTGCAGGAGCACCGGCAGCGCAGCCGCCTGGACCTGCGTGAAGTGGGCGGAGTCCGTCGACTACTTCGGCACCAAGGGCCTGGTGAAGGTTCGCGGCACGATCGACGGAGTGCCCTTCGCCACGTCCTTCATGGCCCTCGGCGACGGGACGCACATGCTGCCCGTGGCCGCCGCCGTACGGAAGAAGATCGGGAAGGGTGAGGGGGACACCGTCGAGGTGAGGCTCGAGGAGCGCCTCTCCTGACGGTGGACGTCTCGATACTCCCTCGCCGGGCGGCTCGGGCTGCTCGACGAGCCTGGGGTGGCGTCAGTCCTTGATCTCGCAGACCACTTCGCCGTTGCCGATGGTGGCGCCGACCTCGGCGCTCAGGCCGGTGATGGTGCCGGCCTTGTGGGCCTTGAGGGGCTGCTCCATCTTCATCGCCTCGAGCACGACCACGACGTCGCCCTCGGCGACCGTCTGGCCCTCCTCGACGGCGACCTTGACGATGGTGCCCTGCATGGGGGACGTGACCGAGTCGCCCGAGGCAGCCGCGCCGGCCTTCTTGCCGGCGGAGCGCTTGGGCTTCTTCGCGCCACCACCGCTGGTACCGCCACCGGTGGAGATGCCGCCCAGGCCCGCGGGCAGGACGACCTCGACGCGCTTGCCGCCGACCTCGACGACCACGGTCTGCTTCTCGCCGGCCTCTTCGGCTTCGCCGGCGGCGCCGGCGTACGGGGTGATCTGGTTGTCGAAGTCGGTCTCGATCCACGTCGTGTAGACGTCGAAGGACCCCTCGCCCGTGGGGTTCGAGGAGGCGACCCAGGCCGGGTCGTTGGTGATGACCTCGTGGAAGGTGATCGCGGTCGGCATGCCGTCGACCTCGAACTCGGACAGCGCACGGCGCGAGCGCTCGATCGCCTGGGTCCGGTCGCGGCCGGTCACGATCAGTTTCGCGATGAGCGAGTCGAAGGCACCGGGAACGGTCTCGCCGTTCACGTAGCCGCCGTCGACGCGGACGCCCGGGCCCTGCGGCGGATTCCACGCGGTGAGCGTGCCGGGGGCGGGCATGAAGTTGTTGCCGCCGTCCTCGGCGTTGATGCGGTACTCGATCGAGTGGCCGCGGATCTCCGGGTCGTCGTACCCGAGCTCCTCGCCCGCGGCGATGCGGAACATCTCGCGGACCAGGTCGATGCCGGTGACCTCTTCGGACACGCAGTGCTCGACCTGGAGGCGGGTGTTGACCTCGAGGAAGGAGATGGTGCCGTCCGCGGCGACGAGGAACTCACAGGTTCCGGCGCCGACGTAGTTGGCTTCCTTGAGGATCGCCTTCGAGGAGTCGTAGAGGCGCTTGTTCTGCTCGTCGGTCAGGAACGGCGCGGGCGCCTCCTCGACCAGCTTCTGGTGGCGACGCTGCAGCGAACAGTCGCGGGTGGAGACCACGACGACGTTGCCGTACTTGTCGGCCAGGCACTGGGTCTCGACGTGGCGCGGGCGATCGAGGAACTTCTCGACCAGGCACTCGCCGCGGCCGAAGGCGGAGATCGCCTCGCGGACGGCGGATTCGTAGAGCTCGGGGATCTCCTCGAGGGTGCGCGCGACCTTGAGGCCACGGCCACCGCCACCGAAGACTGCCTTGATGGCGACCGGGAGGCCGTGCTCCTTGGCGAAGCCGATGATCTCGTCGGCGTCCTTGACGGCGTCCTTGAGGCCCGGCGCGAGCGGGGCGCCGGCGGCCAGGGCGATCTGCTTGGCCTTGGCCTTGTCGCCGAGGCCTTCGATGGCCTCGGGGGAGGGGCCGATCCAGATCAGCCCGGCGTCGATGACGGCCTGGGCGAACTCGGCGTTCTCGGCGAGGAAGCCGTAGCCGGGGTGCACGGAGTCGGCGCCCGACTGGGCGGCGATGTCGAGGATCTTCTGGATCGAGAGATACGACTCGGCGGGCGTGGCGCCACCGAGGGCGTACGCCTCGTCGGCGAGGCGCACGAACAACGCGTTCGCGTCGGGCTCTGCGTAGATCGCGACACTGCCGATACCGGCATCCTTGGCGGCGCGGATCACACGGACCGCGATCTCGCCACGGTTGGCGATGAGGACCTTGCGCAGCGGCTGCACGGACTGAGACACGGGAACTCCTGTCGAGCGGTCGATGGCGGTGCTTCGCACGCCAACGTCGGATTCTAGGGCGTCCAACCTTTGGGGCTGTGACGGGACCAGTGACCGGGCAGTAACCGAACGACCTGCGCCGCGAGGTTAACAAACGTTAACCACGTGTCCTAGGATGTCGAACATGACCCAGTTCGAACTGTCCCGAGAGCACGAGGAGTTCCGCCGCACGGTGCGGGACTTCGCTGACGCCACCATCCGTCCCCACGTGGCGGAGTGGGACAAGGCGCACCATTTCCCGACGGACGTCGTCCAGAAGATGGGTGACCTCGGGCTGTTCGGCCTCACCTCCCCGGAGGAGTACGGCGGCGCGGGGCTCGAGCCGGAGGACGGCCCGTTCACCTCGCTCTGCCTGGCCATCGAGGAGCTCGGGCGCGTGGACCAGTCGATCGGCGTCACGCTCGAGGCGGGCGTCGGCCTCGGCATCAATCCGATCCTGACCTACGGCACCGACGAGCAGAAGAAGACGTGGCTGCCCGACCTGGTGTCCGGACAGCGGCTTGCCGGCTTCGGCCTCACGGAGCCCGGGGCGGGCTCCGACGCGGGCGCGACGAAGACCAGGGCCGAGGTCGACCCGTCCACCGGTGAGTGGGTCATCAACGGCAGCAAGCAGTTCATCTCGAACTCGGGCTCCTCGATCACGTCGCTGGTGACCGTGACCGCCCGCACCGGTGTCTCCGATGCCGGCAAGCCGGAGATCTCCACGATCGTCGTACCGTCCGGAACGGCCGGCTTCACCGCCGAGGCCGCCTACGACAAGCTCGGCTGGCACATCTCCGACACCCACCCGCTGACGTTCGTCGACTGCCGGGTGCCCGAGGCCAACCTGCTCGGCGAGCGCGGCCGCGGCTACGCACAGTTCCTGGCGACGCTCGACGACGGCCGGGTCGCCATCGCGGCGCTCGCCGTCGGCCTGCTGCAGGCCTGCGTCGACCTGTGTGTCGAGTACTCCCTGGACCGCCAGACCATGGGCGGCCCCATCGGCCGCAAGCAGGGTGTCGCCTTCCAGATCGCCGACCTCGAGGTGATGCTGCACGCCTCGCGTCTGCTGACCTATCGCGCCGCCGCGATGAAGGACGCCATGCTCGGCGACCGCGGGCCGTCGGTGAAGGAGTTCAAGCAGGCCGCCTCGGTCGCCAAGCTGTACTCCTCGGAGTCGGCCGTCACCGCGACCCGGATCGCGACCCAGGTCTTCGGCGGCTACGGCTTCATGGAGGAGTACCCCGTCGCCCGGTTCTACCGCGACGCGAAGATCCTCGAGATCGGTGAGGGCACCTCGGAGGTGCAGCGGATGCTGATCGCCCGCGGTCTCGGCCTGCCGGTCGAGTAGGGCTCAGCGGCGGTGTCGCCCACGCTTCACGTGGTGGTGGACCTTGTTGAGCAGGAACAACAGGGCCGCGACGATCGCCAGGCCGCCGGCGACCACCAGCTCCACGGCAGGTCCGTCGTCGGAGACCTTCGGCGCTGGTGGGGCGGCCACGACCGGCGCCTGCAGGGTGCCGTCGACGAGACGTGAACCGGCTTGGGGACCGATCAGGCCGTCGAGCTCGGTGTACGCAGGAACACCGTCCTGGGCCTCGCCGCTCCGCACCAGGGTGACGGTCGCGGGCACGCTCAGCGCTGCGTTCTCCGGTGAGGTCTCGGCGGTGCCGTCCGCGGCCGTGCCGGTCCAGCGGATCACGACGTAGTGGATCCCCGCGAGGGTCGCGGTGTTGATGCCGGCGTCGTAGCTGTCCCGGTTCGGGTAGGCGACCACGTGCGACTGCGCACCCGTGCGGAAGCGCCCGGTCCCGCCGACCCAGTCGGCGGGCTTGCGGTCGGCGAACGAGACCTGGCTGGTGCCGAGCATCGGGCCGACGACCTGCACGCTGATCCCGTCGGTCGCCGGAGCGTCCTTGGGCAGTACGGCGTCGAGCTGCGCCGCGAGCGACTGGTCCCAGTCGAGCGGGATCGCCAGGACGAGAGTTCGTCCAGGCCGCAGCTCCAGGCCGAACGTGCCGTCGCGAACCACCGGCGCATTGGTCGGCGTGGTCCCCAGGGGCAGGTCGCGCGCGGGATCCGCCGGGGTCAACGGGGTCCACGCCGGCTCCTCGGGCAACGGCAGCACGTCGAACGAGTACGACGACAGGGCCGGCTCCTCGAACACGAGGATCTCGAAGGGCAGGTCGGCATCGGCCGTTTCGATGGGTGCCCCCACCGACAGGTAGAGGCCCTCGGCGGTCGCACACTCGTGGTCGGGCACGTCGGTCCAGGTCGACACAGTGGTGAACAGCACGGGGGCCGGCTCGCCGAGGGTCGGCCGGAACACGCCGCCGCTGCCGCACCCCTGGTCACCGGGCGTCGTACCGACCTTGAGGCGGATGCCCTCGCCGATCGAGTTGCCGGAGCCGACGTACAACGCCCCGACGTGGAAGGTGGTGCCCGGTGCGGTGCGGGGGAGCCGGTAGTGGAGCTCGCCGGTGGCCGGTAGCCGGTCGAGATAGCGGCCGGTGGTGATGACCGGCGCCTGCGACGCATCAGGGGTGCCGGTGACCGGCGTGCCGGCAAGCGCGGGACCTGGATCGTCATCGGCAACGGAAGGCGCTGCCGCCAGGAGCGGCACCAGGAAGGCCGCGAGGAGCGCTGTCCGGGTCAGTGGGCCCACAGGTCGGTCCATCGGTGCCCGAGCTCCCGGACCAGGCCACGCACCAGCGGCAGGCTGACACCGACGACGTTGTGGTGGTCGCCCTCGATGCGCGTGACGAAGCCGCCGCCGAGTCCGTCGACGGTGAAGGCTCCGGCGACGTGGAGCGGCTCACCGGTCGCGACGTATGCCGCGATCTCCTCGTCGGTGACGTCCGCGAAGTGCACGGTCGTGGACGCCGTGGCAGCCACCTGTTGTCCCGAGGCGACGTCGCGCAGGCAGTGGCCGGTGTGCAGGACACCCGAGCGTCCGCGCATGGCCTCCCAGCGACGGATGGCGTCGGCGGCGTCGTCCGGCTTGCCGAGGGCTTCGCCGTCCAGCTCGAGGACCGAGTCACAACCGAGCACGAGGGCCTCGCCGGGCAGGTCGGCGCTGGCGGCCACGGCGCCGCACTTCAGCTCGGCCAGCCGCAGGGCGAGCTCGGCCGGCGGGACACCCACCACCTGCGACTCGTCGACGCCGGACACGATCACCTGCGGGTCGAAACCTGCGCTCCGCAGGGTCGCCAGGCGGGCG
>NZ_JBMCZA010000191.1:38402-39510 GCF_048654705.1 Nocardioides sp. CPCC 206348 | reverse complement strand
CCCCACCCTACGAGGTGGCCTGCGGCCGCCGGACGCAACCTTTCGGCCCGCTCGCGAGTCGTGGGGGTGAAAGACTTCGCGCGACCTGGGAGGTGCCGTGGACGGTCCACACGATCGGCTGGCCGATGATCCGATTCGTCGGTGCTTCGACGTCTCCTACCGCCGACTCGTCGGCCAGCTGTACGGCGTCTGCGGCAGCCTGGCCGAGGCCGAGGAGGCGGTCGCCGAAGCCTTCGCCCGGGCGGTGGCCGCCCGCCGCACGTTCGAGCGGGTCGACGAACCCGAGGCCTGGCTGCGCACCGTCGCGGTCAACGTCGCCCGGACCCGGCACCGTCGGCGACTGATGGGCGACCGGCTGCACCGCCGCAACGGCGGGCCCGCCGAGGGACGGGTGCCTGAGCTCACCGACGACCGGCTCACCCTCGTGGCGGCGCTCCGGTCCCTTCCCCAGCAGCAGCGCGAAGCGCTGGCGCTGCACTACCTCGCCGACCTCCCCGTTGCGGAGGTCGCCGCGACCCTCGGCGTGCCGGTCGGCACCGTCAAGGCGCGGCTCAGTCGCGGACGCACCGCGCTGGCCGCGGTCCTGGGCGCCGAGGCCACTGTCAACGGAGGTTCCCGTGGCTGACATCGAGCAGATCCTCAACGGCGAACGCGGCGACGTCGCGCGCCTGGCCGCCGACGCCGCCCAGGTGCCGGACTTCGACTCCCTGGCGCGGCGCGGTCGTGGTCGTCGTACGCGACGACAGGCGGGGGCTCTCGCCGCGGCAGCGCTGGCCGTGGCCGGCATCGTCGGTGTCGTCCAGGTGTTCGGCAACGGGGATGGCGACGTACGGCCCGGGCCGGCCGAGACCCCGTCCCAGACCCCGTCCCAGGCCCCGTCGCAGTCGCCGACCGAAGCGGTCGACGGCCCGAGCCAGGCGGAGCTCGCCGGTGTCGTCGACGCCGACGATGCGTCGATGTACTCGATGGCCGTGACGCCGGGCGACCCCGGATCGATGGCCACCCTCTGGCAATGGGAGGACCAGCGCTGGGTGCTGGCCTGGACCTCGGACGGGTTCGCCACGCGTTCCCTGCGGGCCGTGCCCAGCGGTTCGAGCGTCACACCCGC
>NZ_JBMCZA010000191.1:35168-38392 GCF_048654705.1 Nocardioides sp. CPCC 206348 | reverse complement strand
GGGTTCGCCACGCGTTCCCTGCGGGCCGTGCCCAGCGGCTCGAGCGTCACGCCCGTCGCCGACGGCACCTTCGTCCTCCGCGAGGGCTGGGAGGGCGCCGCGTTGCGGATCATCGACGGCGATGACGTCGGAGACCCGATCGACGTGTCCCTCGACGAATCGCCCGTGGGCGCCGGTGAGGTCCCGTTCGTGCTGGTCCCGGAGACGGGTGGATCCTCGCTGGTGGCGGTCAGCGCTGACGGAGAGGCACACACCGTCCCCGTGCCCGCCGCCCTCGACAGCCTCCAGTCCTTCGGCAACCGGCTGGCCGGCTTCGTGTACGGCGACGGGCTCGCCTACCACTGGTCCGACGACGGTGGCGCGACCTGGCAGGACGCCGACCCGGGCCCGGGCGAGTTCCCGCCGCTGGTGGTCCAGTCGGCCATCGGGCAGGACCACGCGATCTTCGAGGGCGGCGACGGTGCCACGTTGTTCCCCTTCGTGGCGATCCGTACGGCGAGCGCAGCGGCCCCTGCGCAGTGGACCCGGACGGAGGCGGAGAAGGACGGCGACCACGTCACCCTGGGTGGTGCGTGGAACGAGGACGGCGAGATCCGCGTCCTCGCGAGTCGCTGGAACTCCGAGGACCGGCTCGTGGACGCCGGCGTGTGGCGCGTCGTCGGGGGAGCGCTGGAGAAGGTCACCAGCAACCACCCCGAGATCTCCGACCAGAGTGACATCGGCGCCCTCGCCTTCGAGTACGTCGACGGTCCGGTGGTGTGGGTGCCCGGGAAGGGCCCCGGCGAGGTGTGGCGGACCACCGACGGCGGCGCGACCTGGGAGCGGTTCGCGGCGCGGTGAGCCCCGCCCGGACGGGTCAGGCCTGAGGGGTCAGGCCTCGGCGGCTGCCTTGATCCGCTCGAGCGTCTGCTGCACGCCGGCGTTCAGGGTCTCCAGGAACGACTCCTGGCCGCCGAAGAACCCGTCGGTCAGCTCGCGCGACAGGTCCGAGATGCCGTCCGGGGTGTCGCGGGTCTGCGTGAGCAGGGTGCCCTCGCCGTCGGCCTGGAGGCGGAACGACCAGATGGCCCAGTTCTCCGCGACCTTGAAGGACAGCTCGCGCTCCGGATCGAAGCTGACGATCTCGGCGTGCGTCGTCCATTCCAGCTCGCCCTCGCGGTTGCGGTTGGTGAACTCGGCGCCGAGGCCGAGATCGAATCCGGAGCGCAACCGGGTCGACGTCACCTGCGGGCTCCACTCGGGCATCCGGCAGACGTCACTGACGAGTTCCCACACACGCGCCGGCGGAGCGGCGATCCGGACGGACTGTTCGAGATCAGACATGCCGACACACTAGGCGCGCGGTGTCACCATGGGGCATGACCAAGGACACAGGGCTCGGCAGCGGGATCTGGAGCGATGCGCGGAAGGTGCGCGTCACCAAGGGCAAGGTCGAGGCGCCGGTGCGTGCCAATGGAACCGATGGCATCCAGATCGGCAGCTACAAGCTGCCGGCTTCCAGCCCGAAGCCGGCGGGCGAACGCAAGCCCGGTCTGCTCGCGCGGCTGTTCGCGCGGTTGTCCAAGCGGCGCTGAGCGCGCGGCGACTCCGGCGGCTCAGGCCGAGCGCGTGGCCTGGCGGTGCGCGCGTCGTACCAGCTCGACGACGGAGACGTCTTGGCCGAGCGTCCCCGAGCTCGCCTGGCGGTCCATCCACATCGCTGCGTCGAGGGTGTCGGTCGCCAGCTGGCGGAGGTCGTCGGTGCTGAGCTCGCCGTACGGCGACTCGATGACCGTCGCCGTGAAGGTGCTGGTCGGGCCCTCGAGCCACCAGGTCCGGATCAGGCCGAAGGTGGGGCCTTCGTGCAGGCGGGAACCCGGGTCCTCGTTCGCGTGCTCCTCGGCGCTGGTGACGCACCACGGCGGACAGGTCGTCATGGGGGACCCTTCGGCCCCGACCATCGGCGGCTGAGGGAAACGAAGTCGCGATCTCGTGAGCGGTGACGGATACTTGCTCATGCCCTCGTCCAGCCAGCTCGCCGCCTTCGCGATCGCGTCGATCCTGTTCATCCAGGTGCCGGGACCGAGCCTCCTGTTCACGATCGGCCGGGCTCTCACGGTCGGCCGCCGCGACGCGCTGCTCTCGGTCGTGGGCAATGCCCTCGGCCTGGTGGCCCAGGTCGTGCTCGTCGCGCTCGGACTGGGCGCGGTCGTGGCTGCGTCGGCCACCGCCTTCACGATCATCAAGCTCGTGGGCGCGGCCTACGTCGTCTACCTCGGCGTCCAGGCGATCCGGCACCGTGCGGATGCGCGGGCCGCGCTCGCGCAGGCGGGCGTGGGCGGTGGCACCCCGGCCGGTGACCTCAGGTCGGTGCGCACCGGGTTCGTGGTGGGTGCGACCAACCCGAAGACCATCGTGTTCTTCGTGGCGTTCCTGCCGCAGTTCATCGACTCCTCGGCCGCGGCTGCGCCCCAGCTGGTGCTCCTCGGCGTGCTGTTCGGCGTGATGGCCATCGCCTCCGACACCTGTTGGGCGCTGGCCGCGAGTCGCGCCCGCGACTGGTTCGCGCGCAAGCCCGAGCGCCTCGACACGCTGGGTGCTGCGGGTGGCGTGATGATGGTCGGCCTCGGCGCCGCCCTGGTCACCACCAACAACCACTGAGCCGTCCCGGTCGGCGTAACGGGCGTCACGTGCAACTCGTTCTACTTGCGTGAAGCGCACCCTCAGCAGCCTGGCCACGCTCGTCCTGCTCGCGGTCCTGGCACCGCTTGCCTCGGGAGTCGCCGGCGGCCCGGCCGCGGCCGCGACGCCCTTCGTGAAGACCACCTTGTACTTCAAGGTGGTCGTCGGACCGGCGAACAACCAGGTCTGCGACATCGTCGGTGACCTCTACGTCCCGAACGCCGCCAGCGCCACCAACCGAATGCCGGCGGTGCTCACCACGAACGGCTTCGGTGGCTCGAAGGACGACCAGGCCACCCCTGCGGCTGCCTTCGCCGAGCGCGGCTACGTGGTGCTGGCGTACTCCGGGCTCGGCTTCGGCGGGTCGAGCTGCAAGATCACCCTCGACGACCCGGACTACGACGGCAAGGCCGCGAGCCAGCTCGTCAGCTACCTGGGCGGCTCGGGCGGGATCGCCTTCCTCGACGCCGCACACACGAAGCCGGCGCCGGCGCTGACCGTCGTGAAGAAGGATGCCCGTGACCACAACGGGATCGCGCGAAGCAACGACCCGCGGGTGGGGA